>CAJXNA010000276.1 GCA_913056415.1 uncultured Chloroflexota bacterium
ATCTTGGATACGTCCTTCAGGCCCTCGGTTTCGACGCCGGAGGAGACGTCCACCGCCCAGGGGTGGACGGTGGCCACGGCGCGGGCGACGTTGTCCGGCCTGAGGCCTCCCGCCAGCATCACGGGCTGCTCCCCCGCCACACGGGCGGCGACGTCCCAATCGAGGGTGACGCCAGCGCCGCCGTAGGAGCCCTCCACGTAGGGATCGAGGAGGAGAAGGGCACCGCTGTGCACCTGGGCGATGATATCAGGGGCGGTCTGGTCCTCGTGGACTTTGAGGCATTTGAGGACGGGCCGGTTGAGCGACGCGCAGGCCTCCCAGGGCTCGGAGCCGGAGAGCTGAATGAGGTCCAGGGCGCACTCGTCGGCGATGGCGTTGATGGTATCGGCGTCCTGGTCGGCGAAGACGCCCACGAGCAGGGGCCGAGCCGCCCGCAGGCGCTCCTCCACGGCGTCTACGCTGGGCGCGGCGGGCGGGCCGCCGCGTTCGCCCAGAGCGTCCGCTATGCGGCGGGCCTGGCCCATCGTCACCTGGCGGCGGCTGGGGGCGAACACGACGCCGATGAGGTCGGCGCCGTAGGAGGCGGCGGCGCGGGCGTGTCGGGGCTCGGATACGCCGCAGATCTTGACGATGGTCATGGCGCAGAACCTAGAACCGAGACCCAAGAACCGGCTTCAGTCATCGCGGGAAGAGCTCCGAATCTTGGCAGCGGGGTGGGTTTCGGTACCGCAGCTTGAAAGCTGCGGCATGGATTATCGCACATCGGGGAAAAGCTCCCGTATCTTGGCGGCGGGATCGGGGGCGGTGACGAGCGCCTCGCCGATGAGGACGGCGTGCACGTCAAGCGCCTGGAGACGCTGGATGTCGGCGCGGGTGAGGATGCCGGACTCGGCGACGAGGGTGACCTCCGGCGGTATGAGGGGACGCAGCCGTTCCGTGGTGGCGAGGTCGACCTCGAACGTGCGCAGGTCGCGGTTGTTGACGCCGACTAACGGCGCGCTGGCCATGAGGGCGCGCTCCAGCTCCAGCTCATCGTGCACCTCCACCAGGGCGTCCATATCGAGCGCCTTGACCAAGCCGATGAGCTGGGCGAGGAGGGCGGGGTTGAGGATCGCGGCGATGAGGAGGACGGCGTCGGCGCCGTGGACGCGGGCCTCGTAGAGCTGGTAGTGGTCGAACAGGAAGTCCTTGCGCAGGAGGGGCGGGCCCTGGGGAAGGGCGTCGCGGATAGAGGCGAGGTGGTCCAGGGAGCCCTGGAAGTGGGGCTCGTCGGTGAGGACGGAGACGGCAGCGGCCCCGGCCTCGGCGTAGGCGCGGGCCAGAGCGAGGGGGTCGAACTGCTCGCGCAGGAGGCCGCGAGAGGGGGATGCCTTCTTGACCTCGGCGATGAGGCGGACGGAATCGCCACGGAGTGCGTCGGCGAAGGGGCGCAGGGGCGGGGCCTGGGGCAGGCGGGCCTTCAGGTCAGCGAAGGGGACGCGGCGCTGAGCGGCTGCGAGCTCCTCCCGCTTGTCGGCGACGATGCGATCGAGGATGGTGTCGGTGCGCTGGGTCACGCGAAGCTCCCGGTGAGCTTGACGAAGGCGGCTAGCTTGTCGTGGGCAGCGCCGGAGTCGACGGCGCGTGCGGCGAGGCGGACGCCCTCCTTGAGATCGGGCGCGAGATCGGCGGCAACGAGGGCGGCAGCGGCGTTAAGCAACGTTATGTCGCGCAAGGGGCCGGTGTCGCCGTCCAGGACGGCGCGCAGGGCGGCGGCGTTCTCCTCCGGGCTGCCGCCTCGCACGGCCTTGTTCGGCGCTTCTGACAGGCCAACCTCCTCCGCCGAGATATTATACTCGCGGAGGGCGCCGTCGCGGAGCTCATGCACGGTGGACGGGCCGGAGAGGGAGAGCTCGTCCAGGCCGCCGTGGCCGTGGACGACGAGGGCGTGGCGGACACCCAACCGCCCCAGCGCCTCGGCCAACAGAGGGGCGAGCTCAGGCCGGGCGACGCCGAGAAGCTGGTGAGCGGCGCCCGCGGGGTTGGTAAGGGGCCCGAGGATGTTGAACACGGTGCGGATACCGATCTCCCTGCGGGGGCCGGCGACGTGCTTCATCGCCGGGTGGAAGGTCTGGGCGAACATGAAGCCGATGCCGACATCGCGGATGCACTGGGCGACCTGCTCCGGGTTGAGGTCGATCTTGGCGCCCAGCGCCTCGAGGACGTCGGCGGAGCCGCAGGCGGAGGTCATGGCGCGGTTGCCGTGCTTGGCGACACGGCCACCGGCGCCGGCGACGACGAAGGCGGCGGCGGTGGAGACGTTGAAGGTGCCGGAGGCGTCGCCGCCGGTGCCGCAGGTGTCTACCAGCCCCGAAAGGCCGGCGGTGGGCACGGCCAGGGCGTGCTCCCGCATGACGCGGGCCATGCCGGTGATCTCGTCCACGGTCTCGCCCCTGGTGCGCAGGGCGACGAGGAAGGCGCCGATCTGGGCTGGAGTAGCCTGGCCGGACATGATGTCGCGCATGACGGCGGCGGCCTCGTCCTCGGACAGGGAGCGGCCGTGAGAGACGATGGCGTCGATGGCTTCGCGGATGGTCATGTCGATTCGGTACGGCTCACTGGCAGAAGCGCTGAATGTCGGTAAAAATGCGCTCAACGCACTGCTCGTGAAACTCGTTGTGATGGCGGAAAGAGACCAGATAGCGCAGCAATTTCTCGCGATCGATCTTTGGCCCCCGGTACTGGATCTGCACTGAGCCCCAGTCCGGCTGGTGG
>CAJXNA010000277.1 GCA_913056415.1 uncultured Chloroflexota bacterium
GTGGGAAGCGGCCTGTGCTACCACCCGAGCGGTGTAAGACTTGGTGCCGTTCTCGTCACGCTTATCGGCTCCGGTACCGTTTGTGATGGAGAATCGATACTCCAACTCGTCGGTGGCTCGACCGTCGACGAAAATCCCGATGTCGCGGTCGGAATACTCGAGCTTCTCAGTCAACCGGCTCCAGGAGCACACGCCGCCGGGCCCGGCACATGCGTCTACGTGTTAGCGGCGGCCCCAAATTGCACATAATCGGCGGGCAAAATTGCACACATTTGCCGCGGCTCGAGGCCCGGAGGTGGGCCTCGGGTCAATCCATGAACTTGCGTCTCCCCGGTTGGTGGAGGAGACGCGATGTACGGATGGGAGCAACGTGTGCTGGTACAACATTATTTGGAGCAAGGACTGACGAAGACCGCGATTGCGGAGCGAGTGGGCGTGAGCCGACGGACGCTCTACCACTGGCTGGCGCTGGGCCAGCCGGATCGAGAGGTTGGCGCGCCGGTGCGGTACCCGCCCCGACCGACGAAGCTGGATCGCTACAAGGCGATCATCACGGAGCGGTTGGACGTGTATCCAGAGCTGACGGCTGTGCGCCTCTTCGAGGAGGTGCACGCCGCGGGCTATCCGGGCAGTCTGACGCAGCTGAAAGTGTTTGTGCGCCAGGTGCGACCGCGGCCCGAGCCGGAGCCGGTGGTGCGCTTTGAGACGCCGCCGGGGAAGCAAGCGCAGGTGGATTTCGCGGAGTTTCGGATGCCGTGGGGGAAACGCTACGCCTTGATCGTGGTGTTGGGCTACTCGCGCCACCTGTGGCTGCAGTTTTACCCGCGCCAGACCATGCAGGTGCTATGTCAGGGGCTCGAGGCCGCCTTTCGGTTCTTCGGTGGCGTGCCGCACGAGCTGTTGTTCGACCAGCTGAAGGCGGTGGTCATCGAGGATCAGCGCCCGGTGGGGGGACGGGTGCTGGAGAATCCGGAGTTCTTGCGCTTCGCGGCGCACTGGGGGTTTCGGATTCGTGTCTGTCGGCCCTATCGGGCCCAGACAAAGGGCAAAGTCGAGCGGCCGATCCGCTACATCCGGCAGAGCCTGATCTATGGTCGCCACTTCGCGGGGGATGCGGATCTCAATGCCCAGGCCCTCCACTGGCTCGCCACCGTGGCCAATGTGCGCGAGCATCAGACCACCAACGAGCAGCCGCTGGTCCGCTTCGAGCGTGACGAGCGGGCCGTGCTCAAGCCGCTGGCGCCGCGACCGTACCAGTCGTGGCTCTGGAGCCGTGCCACGCCGCCGACGCCACGTCCGCGTCCGCAGGTGGTCGAGGTCGAGCGACGCCCGCTCGCGGCCTATGCCGAACTGGTGGAGGCCACCGCATGAGGGCGGCCACCTCGCGCTCGCTGCGCGAGCGGATCCAGAGCCAGCTCGCGGACCTCAAGATGCCCGGGGCGTTGGAAGCGCTCGACGAGATACTCTCTCGCATTGACGGCGGCCAGCTGGCAGGGGCGGCTACGATCGACGCGTTGCTCCAAGCGCAGATCACGCTGCGCAACAATCGGCGCTTGCAAGCCGCCATGCGCTCCTCGCGCCTGCCGGCGATCAAGACCTTGGACGAGTTCGATTTCACCTTTCAGCCGTCGATCAAGCGGGAGCAGATCGAGAGTCTCCATCAGCTCGGCTTCATCGAGCGCAAGGAAAACGTGATCTTTTTGGGGCCGCCCGGGGTGGGCAAAACCCATCTGGCCCTGAGCCTCGCCGTCGCGACCGCCCAAAGCGGCCGGCGCATTTATTACGGCTCCCTGGGCGACCTGGTCACCTCCCTCGAGGAGGCGCAGACGGCGGGACGCTTGGTGCACCGGCTCAAGACGCTCACCCATCCGTCACTGTTGATCGTGGATGAGATTGGCTATCTCCCCATCAGTCGCAATGGAGCCATGCTCTTTTTCCAGCTCATGAGCCGGCGCTACGAACACGCCGCGACCATCCTTACCAGCAACAAGGGCTTCGAAGACTGGGGCGCGATCTTCGGGGACGACGTCATGGCAGGCGCCCTCATCGACCGCCTGCTCCACCACTGTCACATCGTCAACATCCGGGGGAACAGCTACCGCATACGAGATCACCGGGACATCTGGCCAAGTCTCACCTCCAGCGACGAGCCCCCCTCTCCACCCAAGAGACGAACAAAACCCAGGAAGGAGGCTGTGACGACTTGAGGCTCGTCACCCCAGAAAGTGTGCAATTTTCGCCGCCGTTTTTGTGCAATTCCAAACCGCCGTTGACACTGCCAGCAGTTCATTCCCTGGGATGCTGTGAAACGGATCTGCCAGCCACAAGATTCGTCGTTGGAGCTGTTCCCGTTCTGAGCAGTCGAGCTTGCGGTAGCGGCTTCGGAGAGCGCCGTCGAGGATTCTCGAGAGGTCGTTCCACACGCACCGGTCTTCCGCGCTCATCACACCGAGGGCTTCGGCATACGCGGCCTCGGAGTGGGCGAAGTCGTGGTCGGCATAGTACACGAATCCAGCCAATGCGCGACACCACCAGGCGCCTGCTGCCCGGCATTCTGAGGCTGCCTGGAGCGCGTCATCCAGGTCTCCCTGCTCCACCAGATAACGCACGCGCTGGCCGGCTATCCACCCGTCGCCCGGAATGGACCTCGCAGCGGAATCCAGTTGTGCGATCAGCTCTCTGCGGGCTTTCCCAATCGCGGGGTGTTCGTCCGGGTTGATCGGGTCGTCG
>CAJXNA010000278.1 GCA_913056415.1 uncultured Chloroflexota bacterium
GAGAACCCAATGAGGAGATTACTCGCGCTTTTTCTCGCGATTTCAGCGTCTTTCGTTGCGTGTATAGCATCTGCCGGGCACCCGCCCTTCGTCCCAGTCCAGTGCGTCTCCGACACAGGTGACTCGGCCGTCAGTGTGATCGATCGCGTTCATACGCCGGGTCTTCGCGGAAGCGTGAGGACTGCCACCGGTGACATCTTTTCGGTTGGGCCACTGCGCTTCCGCGAGGCTGGACCCAACTTCATCTGGCAGGGCAAGAGGTTCCTGCTAAGAGTGGCCACCCACGTGCCTACGGCTCCCGGCGAGTTTGCCGGTCGCTTCCGCGGCCGAGATGATGGCGGGAACCCGGTGATCCTTCGTGACCTGAGCTGCACTCTGTTCTTCTGAGCTGCACTCTGTTCAATGTTCTTCCCTTCAGGGCTGTTCCCTAAGCCCTCGTAGTTTCTCGTAGTTGGCTCTAGCTGCCCGCACCTCGTGCACAAGAAGCCGGGAAGCCCGCCGTCTAGCATCAAGCTTGACGTGCAACACTTGGTGTTGAGTCGAGGCCCCTTCCAGCGAACAGCCACCTAACAAGATGAGATGAGAAGGCCAGCCTCCTCAACGCAGTACCTTAGGGTCTGCAATTCAATTACGGGCTCACCACGTAGGGGCCCAAGGAGGAGACTGGCATGGACAAGAATATCACGACGGGCGGTGGGTTGACCATCGGTTTGGATCTTGGAGACAAGCACACGGAGGCGTGTGTGGTGGATGGCGGCGGCGAGGTCCTCGAGACCTTCCGGGTGCGCACGACGCAGGTGGCGCTGGATCGGGCCTTGGCTCGCTTCGACGCGGCGCGGGTCGTGCTGGAGGTAGGCACGCATTCCCCGTGGGTGAGTCGGCGGGTGACGGCGGCAGGCCATGAAGCGATTGTCGCCAATCCGCGCCGGGTGCGACTGATCGCGGAGAACGACTCGAAGAACGACCGGTTCGATGCGGAGCTGCTGGCTCGACTCGGGCGCCTGGATCCGTCGCTGCTTTCGCCGATCGTTCACCGAGGCGAGCAGGCCCAGCGCGATCTCGTGTTGATCCGGGCGCGCGATGGGCTGGTGCGCGCCCGCTCGCAGCTGATTAACCAGGTGCGCGGCTTTGCAAAATCGTTGGGAAGCCGTTGTCCGGCGAGTTCGACGGAAGCGTTCCCGCACCGTGTGCGCGCGGCATTGCCGGGCGATCTCTTCCCCGGGCTCGAGACGATGCTCGCGATGATCGAACAGCTCACGGCGGAGATCCGGTCGATGGATCGTGCAGTCGAGCGGCTGTGCAAAGAGCGGTATCCGGCAACGGCGGTGCTGCGCCAGGTCAAAGGAGTGGGTCCGATCACGGCGCTGTGCTTCGTGTTGACGCTTGAAGATCCGCATCGGTTTGCGAAGAGCCGCTCGGTGGGCGCGTACCTGGGCCTGCGCTCGAGGCAACGGGACTCTGGAGAACAACGTCCGCAGCTGCGCATCACGAAGGCGGGGGATGCGCTGCTGCGTCGATTGCTCGTCACGGCAGCCCACTACGTGCTCGGGCCCTTTGGGCCCGACACGGAGCTGCGGCGCTTTGGCCTTCGGCTGGCCGAGCGCGGCGGAACTTCCGCGAAGAAGCGGGCCGTGGTGGCGGTGGCGCGTCGGCTGGCGGTGCTGCTGCATCGGCTGTGGGTAACCGGAGAAGTTTATCAGCCCCTCGGCTACAAGGGGCACGTGGCCCAGGCCGCGTAGAGGCGAACGCGAGGAATCGAACACACTGTGTCCGGGTGACTGCGCTGTAGTGCCGGACCCTTCGCAAGGAGAGGTCGATAACAAGATTGCAGCACCCGACGCCCACGGACCTCAACGTGCACCGATCTCGTGTCGAGATCAAAAAGAGTGCGGATGGAAGCGTAGTGGAACGATCCACGGCCTCAAATGGGTGTCACCAAGGTGATAAGAAAGAAATCAAACGAATACTTGACACGGTTGGCCTTCTCATGGAAGGCACTGCAGCTGACACCGAACAGCCGAGTCCAAATAAACTCCTGCAGCCCCATCCCGAAATATTCCGTTACAAAAATCTGTTGCCCCTTACGTAATGCTCAGCTCAGCGATTTCCCCCCTATGGGGTCGGCGCTCTTCTGCCTGGGGGAATCCACGAGAATCTATTCAAGACCGACAGACCTCTCCAAATTCCAACGCACCGACGGGGATAGGTCTCGCCGGGGGGATTGCAGAGAAGGCAGGGGGGGTGCATTGGCATTCAAGTTGACAGGCGGGGAGCCGAGAGGTAAGGAAAGGTCGTGAGCGGCGTTCAACAACTCCGACCATTCTCGGTCTCGAAGTGAGCGGAGCGGCAGGAGCCGAGAAGGGTGGAAACGCCATTCAACAATTGACCGAATCTCGAACGGGAGGAGAGCGAGATGGGACAGAGAGTGGCTGCATACGTTAGATGTTCTACTCGAGAGCAGAACGTCGGCGTCCAAGAGCGGGAGATCCGCCAGTACTGCGAGCGTCGCGGGCTCGACCTCGGCACCGTGTATGCGGATGAAGGGGTCTCGGGAAGGCGAGGGTCGCGGCCTGCACTGGACCGAATGCTGGCGGACGCGCGAAAACGACGCTTCGACATGCTGGTGATCGTCCGTCTTGACCGCCTTGCCAGGTCCCTAGCGCATCTTGCGATGCTTGCCGGGGATTTTGAAGCCTGGGGGGTGTCGCTTAAGATCGGAAGAGCACA
>CAJXNA010000279.1 GCA_913056415.1 uncultured Chloroflexota bacterium
CAGTTGGCGCCGTTCTCCCGGAAGCTGTCCACGAAGGGCTTGACGCCCCCCAGGAGGAAGTTGTCACCCAGATAGAGGACGAAGGGCGTCTCACCCATGTAGTCGCGGGCGATCTTGACCGCGTGGGCGATACCCAGAGGCGCGTCCTGCTGGATATACTCCACGCTGGCACCGAAGGCGGAGCCGTCGCCCACAGCGGCACGTATCTGATCCGCCGTATCCCCCACGACGATGGCGATGTCAGTGATGCCGCACTCCACCAGCTGCTCGATGGTGTAGAAGAGGACCGGCTTATTGGCGATAGGCACAAGCTGCTTGGCGCTCGTGTAAGTGAAGGGCCGCAGACGGCTGCCCTTGCCACCGCTAAGGATGAGGCCCTTGAGCGTGCGTACCCGCTTGCTCTTCTTCTCCGACAACTGCTCCTTAGTCGACGGCATCTTGTCCTCCCTCGGGTTGGCTTACGTCTCCCGGACCGGGGCGCTGCGTCTCCGGACCAGGCTTGCGAGGTGCCAGAAGAAGGCGCGCGCCTCCCGCGGCAGCCTGCGTATCGCTCTGGGGTGCCTTATCAAGTAAAACGGCCCAGACACGAAAAAGTATAGGGTCAGGGCGGACAGCAGGTGCAGGGGCGACTTCCGCTTGCGCAGGAAGAGGAAGGCGTTGCGCCGGAACAGGTAATGGTATTCGGCGTCCGGGGCCTGGGAGCGGGCCGTCTTGTGCCACACGCTCGCGCTAGGCACGTAGTAACACTTATAGCCGGCCTCCGCAGCGCGGGCGCACCAGTCCGTCTCCTCCCAGTAGGCGAAATACTCCTCATCCAGAAGACCCACACGATCCAGAGCCTGCCGGCGCATCAGCATTGCCGCGCCCTCCGCATAGTCGCGCAGCGCCACCTGCTCGTACTGCCCGCGGTCCTCCTCGCCCCGTCCCACCTGCTGGGCGCTGCCCGCCCACTCATTCACCCGGCCGCCGGTAGAGCATATGACAGTTGGCCGGTCGTGGAAATAGATCTTAGGGCAGAGGGCGGCAGCCTCGGGCCGTTCCTCAGCGGCCCGGACCATCTCGTTGAGAAACTTCGGATCAACAGTCACGTCGTTGTTCAACAGCAGCACATAGTCGGCGCCCCCGGCCAGCGCCTCCCGTATCGCAAGGTTGCAGCCGCCGGCGAACCCCAGGTTCTCCCCGCTGGCGATGAGATGCACGGATTCGCCGAACCGTTCCTGCAGGACCCGGACATCATCTCCGGAGGAGCCGTTATCTACAACGATGGTCTCGTAGTTGGGGTACGCTACCCCCCGGAGGGACTCCAGACATTCGCTGGTATCGGCGAGGCCGTTCCAGTTGATGACGACGACGGAGACTTTAGGCAACTTTGTCATAGGGGCTTGCGCGACGAGCGACAGCTCACCCGATTTGGGCACCGTCGGCCTACTATGGTGTCGAAGACCGCCTCGATAAGAAAGACACGCATCCGGGGCTAGACCTGTCGACCACATAGTTTCAAGAATGTATGCTAGAAAGTCAAGCGGAGGACGCGATTGACGGGGATATCCTCCCATCGCATCGGCCGGAGTGATAACTTTAGGAGGACCTCAGCGTTGAAGTTCTTGAATGGCTGCCTACAGCCGCTCCTGGGGCGGGCCGTGCTTAGCTCGATCTGCGTGCATCAACGACAACATGGAATCTAGACCGATGACAGCCTCGAGGTCAGGGATGGAAGAGACGGACCGTGCGGAGCGCCAGTCTCAAGATGGCGATCTACTCAGTCTCCCCTTCGACCTCTACCAGCGCTATTCGCTGATACCACGGCTGGTGGCCCTTCTATGGCCCCGCCGCGAAGGCCGCCCCCTGAAGATCCTTGACGTCGGCGGTCATTCTAGCCCGTTAAAGAACTTTCTCCCCTCCCATGCTGTGGTGCCCACGGATGTCCGGCTCCCCGGGTCCTTTACGGCCATACCCCTGACCTGTGACAGCTATCTGCTCAGCAGCGGCACGAGCTTACCCCTGGCAGACCTTAGTTTCGACCTTGTTATAGCCAACGACACCCTAGAGCACATCCCTGAAACAGACCGGTCCTCCTTCCTGAAGGAGCTCTTGCGTGTCAGCCGTCGCTTTGTCGTCCTGAACGGCCCCGTACACCACCCAGACACGGCTGAGGCCGAGCAGCGTCTCACCCGCTTCCTGCAGCGGGCATTACTGACGAAGAGTGACTTCCTCCAAGAGCACCTAGACCTCGGGCTGCCAAAGCGAGAGGACATCGAAACGTTCCTGACGGAGCAAGAGCTGCCCTTCATCGGCATACCCAATGGAAACCTGATGCTGTGGCTCACGATGAACACGGCGAAGAACTATGTCCTGGCCTTTCCCGATGCTTACCGGCTGAGCGAGACACTAGATCAGACCTACAACCTCTTGTTATCGCCACGGGACTTCGGCGGACTCTGCTATCGCGAGGCCTACGTCATCGCCAAGAGCCGAGACGATGCGAAAACCCTCCAACGCGTCCAGGCCGCCTTCTCACCTCTGCTAGAGAGACCCCCGGTCCCAGGAAATATCGGGGCCCTGGAGGGACTAGTGGCTGCCTTTGAGGAGCACGCGGAGCAGACCCGGCGCTCTACCAAGCTTCTAGAGACCACAATCGTCGAACTCCAGAACAGCCTCCAGCGGATGGAGACAACCTTGGCCACGAAGGATGCGGCCATCGCCGAGAGGGATGCTA
>CAJXNA010000280.1 GCA_913056415.1 uncultured Chloroflexota bacterium
AAACTCCACGATCGCCCCCGCCGTCTCCTCAGGCTTCTCCCAGAAGAACATGTGCACCACCCCGGGCAGGATCAGCGCTTGAGAGCCGTTGATGCGCTTCTGGAGCACCCCGGCGTTCTCCACCGGCATCAGGCGGTCCCGGTCGCCGTGGATGATCAGCGTTGGCGCCTTCACTTGCGGCAGCCGCTCGTACGTATCGAACGCCTGGATCGCCGCGAAGTGCCGCCTTATAGTGTCCCACGGTGTTGGGGCCACAAACCATGTCGTTGCCAACCACGTCCAGAACTCTACCTTGGCTTTCGCCAGAAATTCGGGCGTAACGATCGCTTGGAGGTACTGCCGCATGCGGTCTTGCGGCGACACATTCCCCGCCTGCCCGGCGCCGGTCACGATCTCCGTGCTGGGCAACACCCCGTGCGCGTAGCCGCAGTTCGTGCAGCCCAGCGCCAGCCCCTGCACCACCTGCGCGTGGTTCAGCACCAGCTCCTGCGCGATCATCCCTCCCATCGATATCCCCAATACGTGCGCCCGCTCGATGCCCAACTCCCGCAGCAGGCCTGCCGCGTCCTCCGCCATCGTACGAATGCTGTAATCGCCACTAGGCTTATCCGTGAGCCCAGTGCCGCGGTTAGAAATGCGGATCGTTTGGAAGTGCGGTCGCAGTCCATCCAGGAACGCTTTTCCCCAAAACCCCGCGCTTCCCATCCAGCCCATGATCATGAGCAGCGGCGGCCCAGTGCCCTCCACGTAGTACTCTATATTGATCTCGCCGACCTTGGCGATGGGCATGGGGCGGCTCCTTTCCGAACTGGCGTGGTGGCCGAACCGTATAGCAAGTTTACGTGCACGTAAGGATTCAGGCAACCCGAAGGAGCCTGCTGGGACAGCCGGCCGCCTATGGGCTCGGCTGAGGGGGGCTTTCGACTGCTGGCGCCGCCTCCGCGCTCCCCGTGTCCAGCGCGAACGGCGGGTACTCCTCGACTAAAGAGGCGTGGTAGCCCAGCAGCCGCGCCTCCCAGCGGAGGACGCCCCGCTGGAAGTTGTACAGCCCCTCCGGGTAGCTCTCCCGCATCAGCACCATGACCGCCGCGATCAGCCACACGGCCACCGATACGATGCCGAGGAGCAGAAACACGAACGCGTTTGGAATGCTGTACACAAGACGCAGCAGCGCCGACCCCACAGTAGGACTGCCCCCCGCCCTGACCTCAAACCGCACGATCTCCTCCGGTCTCTCCGTCGGGAACCGGTCGGTAAGGATTATCAGGTAAGCGTAGAACGCCACCAGCCAGCGCAGCCAGCCGCTCACGCGGGCCCCCTCCTCCTCGATAAACCGCTCCCTCCCCCGATTCGATACGAGGATCGCCGCTAGCACCGGCAGGAGCAGGTAGACGAGGCCGAATATCCAGCCCACGGTGCCCGTCACGATCGAGATGATAATCAGAAGGAGGATTCGGAGAAAGACCTGTGTGCGCTCGAACTTCTCCGGTCGCGTAATGTCGAAAACCACAGGGTATTCCGTCACTGTATGCGACTCCTTTCGCCGTCCTGCCGCCGCCCCTGCGCCACGATGGTACGCGCCGCGCCCGCAGCTGTCCAGCGCTGCCTTTTCTATCGCCTGCGCTCCTGTGTTAACCTGTCGCCGGTACCATAAGCCATATCTGTGTCCAATCTGTGCTAATCTGTGGCCAATACCATGAGCGCCTCTCCTGACCGCCTTCAGTTCGGCGTCAACCTCTACCCCCACCAGTGGCGTGACGCCGCCCGCATCGAGGAGCTCGGCTACGACTCCGTCTGGACCTCCGAGCACATCTTTTTCCACTTCCCCACCTTCGACGCCCTAACCACCCTCGCCGCCGTCGCCGCCACAACCGATCGCATCCGGCTCGGCACCGCCGTCCTCCTCCTCCCCCTCCGCCCCGCCGCCCTCGCCGCCAAGGAGATCACCTCAGTGGACGTCATCTCCGGCGGCCGCCTCACCCTCGGCATAGGCGTCGGCGGCGAATACCCCAAGGAGTTCCAGGCCGTCGGCGTCCCCGTCAACCAGCGCGGCCCCCGCACCGACGAGGCGATCCAGCTCCTGCGAAAGCTCTGGACCGAGGACAACGTCTCGTTCGACGGCCGCTTCACCGTGCTGGACGGCGTCACCCTCCAGCCCAAGCCCGCCCAGCCTGGCGGCCCGCCCCTCTGGATCGCCGGCCGCTCCCAGGCCGCCATCCGCCGCGCCGGTCGCCTCGGTGACGGCTACCTCCCCTACCTCTTCTCGCCCGAACGCTTCCGCGACAGCCTCGCTCAGGTCCGACAGGTCGCCGAGGAAGCGGGCCGTGACCCTGCCGCCATCGAGGGCGCACTCTACCAGTTCATCTGCCTGGCCGACAGCTACGAGGAGGCGAAGAGCACCGCCGCCGCCGACCTCTCACGCCGCTACAACCAGCCGTTCGAGAAGATCGTCGACCGCTACGTGGTGATGGGCACCGCCGATGACTGCGCCCGCCGCCTGGCGGACTTCGCGGAGGCGGGCGCCCGCCACTTCCTCCTCGTCCCCATCACCCCCGCCTTTGCCGACTTCATGCCCCACGTGGAGCGCTACGCCTCAGACATCCTGCCGCGCCTCAGAAGCGTGTAGGGGCAAGCCTGCCGGCAGGCTTCAGGTCGCCCATAGCAACCGCAGGGCAGCATCCTAGCCCTGCCCCCAGTCTGTGCCCACTCCGGGGA
>CAJXNA010000281.1 GCA_913056415.1 uncultured Chloroflexota bacterium
CGCGCCCACCGGCGGGGTCAGGAAGGCGTGGGTGTGGGGGGTGGGGTCCTCCTGAGGCGGACAAGTTCTTAAGGTGCGGGTTGCGCATACAGGGTAGCGCGAGGCAGGCGGGAGGTGGAAGGAGAAGGTGGCGCGGCGCTTAGTTAGCCGAGATGTGAGCTAGGTCTGATCCTGGACCTCGGCGGTTGGAGCCAACTGCTTTACGAGGTCGACGCCGTGTTCGCAGTCCGACTTCGCTTTATAGCCTTCGGCGGAGTCAGCGATGATCTCGTTGTTGTTGGCACGAAGCCGCCAACGGTACTCGCCGGCTTTGTCTGTGAAGATCTGGAACTTGGCCATTGAGGCCCCCTTTCAGGCTAGCCGTTAAGCTGAATGTCGAGCGGTTAACGGCAGGTGCTCGACACGCGGGAAGATTATACGAGGTGACGGCGAAAATTGCAACGACTGGCCGGCTGGGGTAGAGGACAAGGCTGGCGCTCTGCGTACTGAGCAGCCAGCGCCTCCTGGCGTATCGGCTGCCCGCCGAAAGCTGGCGCGGCTGCGGTCGCCAGATCACGGGCCAGCGATCCAAGAGGTTCTACTCTGACGGCTGCCGCAAGCGGTTTAACAGGTCGGGCCGCTCTAGAGTCGTCACCACGCCCACCAGCAATAGGGCCAGCCTGCCGTCGTCCCGGGGCTAATCATTGATGACCACACAGCCACGTTGTAGCCCTGGTGATAGGGGTTGTAAGGGAGGGCAAGGCCAGTCATAGCCGTTACAGTTGCCCATGTCCCTGGGCTGAACTGTGCGAGCCCTAAATGATACCCGCCTGGGTCGAGTTGCCATGAGGACTCACACTGCACCATCGCGTCGATTAGCCCCTCTGGATATTGCCCCCCTGCGTCTCGGTAGCCTTGGAAGAAGCAGTTCCAGTCGTAAGTGCAGATGATTCGTCCACTACGTTGTCCAACGCCCACCACATCGATGCCCACGGCTTCGGCAGGACTCAGCAGTGGGGGCAGCGGAGCCGATGTAGAAACGAGAACTGCCCACCCATCCCCCAGCCTTCTCTCTCCATCCCAACGGTGGTGAAGCGCGTCCCCACGATCTGCGGATAACCCTTCGGGCATGAACACTTTGCCAGCCGTTACTCCTATCCCCAGCCCGACCACAAGGATCAGGGCCAGGGCTAACTTAGTGTGCCCGCGTCATCCCAGCGACCCCTTGCCCATGACCCGGAAGGCACCCGCCAGCAGCGCCGAAACATGGAAGGCGTCACAGTACTTCCTTCTTTGCTCCTTTCCCATAACGCTCCCATTCTGTCAAGTGCGAGTGAACAGGGGGGTGTACAGAAAAGAGGCGAAGGTTAAGGTTCGGTAAATGAGGAGCAATGGGCTCACCTTGAGGCGCGAGGCCCAGCTAGCCCCGTTGACACCGGCCCAGCCCAGGCGCACACTCCCCTTGAGCTAGCACTGCGCTAGCACAGACAGAAGGAGGATCACCATGAAGCTCACGTCCCTAGCCGTAGTTATCCTTGGATCGGAGGCGTCGTGACGAAATTGAGAAGGGCTCTACAGACGGCGAATGCCGACGAACGGGGTCATGCAGCACCACTGGTTCTGACGCTTGTCGGCGCGGCTGGAGCGATTGCGCTGGCGGTCGGTGTGGCGGCAGACAGCGATGTCGCAGCGATTATCGGTGGCATCGCTCTCGCGGTAGGGCTACTGGCAACGACTGTTGTCACCCATATGGAGATCGACTATTCGATATTCAGGCGCCTCGACAACCTAGAAAAGTAGCTCTTGTTGGGGTCATTCCCGCCCCGTTGACACCCCACGCCCAGGCGCACAATCGCCCAGTATCCCCAGATTGACCTATCGCGGGGAGGCTGAGTGGCGCATGATGGCCACCTATAGCCCCGAATCTACTTGTGGTCTGCGGTTCGCGTTGACGGTGCGGGCGGAGTAGGAGTGAGCCCCGAGCCTCACAGCTGGAGTCGGTACGCCATCACCAAGCGTCCGGGCATCGGCTCGAAGTCAAATTCAGGAATGCGCCTAAACCCCATCCTCTCGTACATACCGCGAGCGATTGACATGAGTTCTGTAGTGTGTAACCCGACGTAGCGGACACCTCGCTCGCGTGACCGTCGGATACATTCGGACATTAATTCTCTGGCTACGCCGTGTCCTTGCGCCTCTGGTTGAACACTTAGTAGCCGAACACCCGAATACCCAGAAGGCCATCCCTCTACTTTCGTCCGCGAGCTGTCAGGATAGAAAGTGACGGCGCCAACAATAGCGCCGTTCCGCTCGGCCACTATTAGCTCGGATTCTTCAAGGCGGCCGCGAACGTCGGTGATATTGCTGGCGTATGACTCCCACCCCGCAGGCGTCAGTGAACTGGCGTACTCACTATACGCGGTCAGCATCATGGCCGAAGCCTCATCCAGCTCCTCCGAGAGAGCATCCCGAATTTGCAGGGGGCCATGGTTGGCTGCCTTTTCCACCATGCTAACTCTGCCTTCTTGAAATTGTCTGGTAGGCGCTTGAAGTAGCGCGGGCTCTGGTGTGTTACTCTCTTTCGCTAATGATAGCATTGGGAGGACCGGCTACAAGGTGGCGGTTAGGGTCGATGCATGACCCGCCCCGTTGACGCCCGCCCAGCCCAGGCACACAATCACGGCGGCGCAGCGGGGGTCTATCGACAGGCCTGCCTGCCCCTCC
>CAJXNA010000282.1 GCA_913056415.1 uncultured Chloroflexota bacterium
TGTACGTAGCGGGCGCCCCAGTCCTCGGCGTAGTAGCAGGCACGGGGGTTGACCTTGATGAAGTCCCAATCGTAGCGGCGGTAGGCCTCCAAGGTGGCCTCCGCCAGCCCCTCTGACGACCACTCGCGTGCGAAATCGTGCCACCAGGCGGAGACGGGGACGCGGTCGGGCTCGTCGCCGCGGAGGGCGGCGAAGACGCGTTCCGGCTTGGAGATGTTATCGGCCATGGCGAGGCTTAGTGTACGGGATACGACGGGGAGGGTGCCAGTAGGCAGGTGGGAGTCAAGCAGGCCCGCGCACTGGTGCACGGCTGCATGGCGACCTGAAGGTCGCCGCTACATCGCCCGACGACGGAGTTGTGGTCTACGCGGGCTCCTCCGCCGTCTCCACGAGGGTGATGTCGCCGAAGGGGCGGTCCTGCTCCGCCCATAGGCGGCCGACCTTGATCATCTCCAGCACGGCGAGGAACAGCACGACGATCTCGGTGCGGGTCTCGCAGGTGGCGAGCAGGGGCCGGAAGGCGAGGCGGCCTCGGGAGCGCTCCAGGGCGAGGGAGAGCTCGCCGATCTTTTCGTCCACGGTGACCGGCTCGATCTCGAGGACGGCCTGTTCGGGCTCGGGCGGCTTGCGGGCCAGCGCCTCCTGGACGGCCTGCATGAGAGTGTCCACGGTCACCCCCTGAAGGCCGGGCGGCAGGGGGATATCCTTGCCGGGGGCAAGGCGTGTGTAGGCATGCTGCCCCTTCTCCTCAAGCTCGCCCAGGGCTACGGCGGCATCGCGAAAGCGCTTGTACTCCTCGACCATGCCGGCGAGCTCGGCGGCGGCCACACCCTCGTCCGGCCGCAATTCCTCCTTAGGAGGCGAGGCGGAGGGCAACAGGGCGCACGACTTCACGTAGAGCAGCTTGGAGCCGATGAGGATGAAATCGGCGAGGGCGTCCGGCTCCAGGTCCTGCTGCGACTCGACGTGCTGCCAGTACTGGTCGGCGACCTGCACGAGGGAAAGTGCGGTTATGTCGAGTTGTTCGCGCTCGATCAGGTCGAGGAGCAGGTCGAGCGGCCCGGAGAAGCCGTCGACCTTCAGCTCGAGCATGTCGTCTATTATAACGGAGCGAAACGGCTCTGGCGTCCCCGTCTGCGGCATGAACGTGCGGATTACCAGGGCTGCGGGAACCTTTCGGCGGCGGCCGCTGTAGTAATAGTGTCACATGAGGAGGGCCCCTCTGGACGAAACGAGCCTGATCCAACGAATCCAAGGCGGCGATCTAACCGCCTATGAAGAGCTGGTGAGACGGTATGAAGATGCAGCTTTCCGGACGGCCTACCTTGTCCTGCGCGATCCGGACGACGCAGCGGACGCGACACAAGAGGCGTTCGTCCGGGCCTACAGGGGGATCGGCAACTTCAGGACGGAGCGCCAGTTCCGGCCCTGGTTCCTGCGTATCGTAGTCAATCAGGCGCTGAACATGCGGAAGGCGAAGCAGCGGAGGACGGCGGCGGCCGAACGGCTTGCCGCGGATCAGGGACCGCCCGACATGGCGATCGATGAGAGCGTGATCGAACGGGAACGGGCGCGTGCGCTCTGGTCGGCGCTGGATTCGCTGGGGGAGCGGGAGAAGACGGTCCTTTATCTGCGCTACTTCATGCAGATGCCGGAGCGGGAGCTTGCGGAGTACCTGGGCTGCGCGCCGGGCACGGTGAGGTCCCGCATCCATCGGGCGATGCGAAGGCTGCGCGACGTGATAGCGCGCCGCTACCCTGAGCTGTTGAGCGAGGCGATCTGATGGCGGACAACTTCGAACTTCTAGAAAGAGAGCTGGAGCGGTTGAGCCGGGCGGTTTCTTACCCGGTGACGCCGTCGTTGGCGACGGCCGTAAGGAAGAGGTTGGAGACAGAGGGCAGGCCAGCGAGGCCTTGGCCGGGGCCGTGGGCCCTGGCCGGGGCGGCTCTGACGGCGGCCGTGGCCCTCGCCCTGCTGTTGGGGCTGTGGACGCCGGGCCGCGAGGCGGTGGCCGACTTCTTCGACCGTCTGCGCATCTTCCAGACGGAGGAATCGCCGGCGGGCCTGCCGACGGAGATTACGGGCACGCCGGTATCGCTGGCGGAGGCCGAGGAAAGGCTGGGCTTCGCGCCGAAGGAGGCGACCTGTCCCAAGGGCGTGCAGTTGAAACGCACGCTGCTCCAGGAGTTCCCCGGCTTCCGCGCCGTCGTGCTGGTCTATGAGCACGAGGTTGAGCCCAGCTTCGCGCTGTTCCAGACGGAAGGCGCTTTGGGTAAAGGGCTGACCATCGGCGCGGAGGCGGAGCCGGTCGCCGCGCTGGGAGACCGAGCGTACTGGCTGGAGGGGCTGCGCATCGTCGAGTACTACGACGAGCAGGGAGCGCTGATCCGGGAGTCGCGGCGGGCGACGGACGCGAACACGCTGATCTGGAGCGAAGGCGGTTTCGTCTTCCGGGTGGAGGGCAACCTATCCCAGGATCTGGCGATATGCGTGGCACGCTGGCTCCGGTAGAAGGGTGCAGGGAGATGAGGTACGTATTCGTATCGGCGATGGTAGCGATTCTTCTGGCCAGCGCCTGCGGGGGCAGCGAATCCCCACGGGAGGCGCCGGAGCCGTCACCAACATCGAGCGCGATAGACTATAGCGCCGTGCCGCCGGAGCCGGTGGGGCCGGTGCCGCAAGGCGTTCTGCTGGTGCAGAAG
>CAJXNA010000283.1 GCA_913056415.1 uncultured Chloroflexota bacterium
GAAGCGATTGCTTTATGGTGTATGTCCGACAGGCACTGACTCCGGGACTTGCGCGTTTTCCGGCACTGAGTCCGAAGCCTGAGGCGCGTCGTCGGTGTTATCGAGTCCGTCCTCCGCGGCGGCCGGCCCATCCACGCTGTTGTCCGCGCCGGCGTCAGCGGTACTCTGCCCATCCTCTGCGGCGGCTGGCTCCCCGCCACTATTGGACGTGGATGAGCCATCGTGGGCGGTGTCGAGGCCGTCCTGCGCAGCGTCGGCAGCGTGACCGCCGTCGTGGCTGCCTTTAATGCCAACGGTGGAGAGAACCTCGTCCGCGAAGTCAGGCCCACCGAACGCTGCCGAAGCGCCTGCTGCGCCTCCCACGAGCAGCGCCGCGGCTGCCAGCGCCACCGTCGCTTTAGCTACCGTTGGTGTCAGTAGCGGGATCATCCGTTTTGCTCTCTTACTCTCGATGTCAGACAGCGCGCCCAACAGCTGGTTCTGTCCCCGCTGCTGGCTCCCGAAGTTGGGCTGAGCCTTGGCTGACGCGTTCAGGCCGCTCCACAGCTCCAGGTGAGGCCGCAGCTCCGCGGCCCGGTCTGGGTGCCGCTGCAGACAGCCCTCCATATCGAGGGCGCCGGTCTCGATGTCCCCGATGCAGTCCGTCAGGATCTTTCGCAGCTTTCTGTCCATGGCTTCTGGGTTTCCCTTCTCGTTAGGTCTATCGTTCCGCCGCCCGGAATTCGTCGCGGCGGCGAAATCTTTTCGCGCTCCTATCTGAGCTGCTCTCGCAGCGCCAGCATCGCCCGCGCCTGAAGGGAATAGATGGCGTCAGTGCCCTTCCCGATGACTTCGGCTACCTCCTGGGCGCTCAGGCCAACGAGGAACCTCAGGATCACTACCTCTCGCTGGTTGGCGGGCAGTTTTACGAGCGCATCACGCAGGTCAAGCCTGTCGACCATCATCGACGGGTCGTCTTCACTGGTGGCTACGGACGTAAGGTCGTACGCTCCGTCCTGCGCCTCGCCTGGCTGCGACCGGCGCATGAGGTGCCAGATCACCCGTCGCGGCAGGTCCAGGCCCTGTTTCAGGCGTTCAGCGCGTGGCCTCAACATTTGTCGCTGATGGTTGGCCACCACGTTGCGGGCTATGCGGTAAAGCCAGGCCAGCAGGGGCCGCCCTCGGTGCCTGTAGGAGTCGATCCCTTTCAACGCGCCGACAAACACGGCGGAAGTGAGGTCCTCCGCCGTGGCCTCTTCGAATACCCTGGCCTTCACGTAGCGGAAGATGGCGCGATAGTGCGTCTCGTATATCTCCGTCCACGCCTCCGACGACCGTGCCTTGGCCCGGCCTATCAGTTCCGCTTCGTACGGTTCAGATGCCGCTACGTCCGTGGCGGCGACTTCCTCTCTCATATCTTAAATAGGATGGTTTCGTTGCCTCCAACCGTTACAACGCTCTCAGGTCTATCCTGTTACAGGACGACTATTCGCCGCTCCGCTCCGGACGGTGATACAATCTCCGACAGATTCGCCCTACGGAGCCCGCCCTTGACCGTCCTCAGCGACCGCACAATCAAGGAGGAGCTGGCCGCCGGCCGCCTCGTCATCGAGCCGCTGGCAGAGGCCAACATTCAGCCCGCCTCTATTGACCTGCAATTGGACCGGGTCTTCCGCATCTTTCGCGTCACCCGCCGCCCCTTCGTGGACGTCCGCCAGCCGATGGATGACCTCACGGAGCTCGTCACCATCGAAGACGATGAGCCGTTCATCATCCAGCCCGGCACCTTCGTGCTCGGCTCCACCCTGGAGTCCGTCACCCTGCCCGACGACATCGTCGCCCGCGTGGACGGAAGGTCGTCGCTTGGGCGTCTCGGCCTGCTGGTGCACGCCACCGCCGGCTACATTGACCCCGGCTGGACGGGGAAGCTCACCCTGGAGCTGTCCAACCAGTCGCAGATGCCGATAGCGCTCTACTACGGGATGAAGATCTCCCAGATATCGTTCCTGCGTATGTCCACGCCGGTGGACCGGCCCTACGGCTCGGAGAGCCTCGCCTCCAAGTACCAGGGACAGACCGGCCCCACGCCCTCGCGCATCTTCCAGGACTTCCGCGAAGGCGGAGGCCGCTAGCGCCGCGGCGGGCCGGACATCGCCGCCTGGTAGCCCTTCACCACCGGGTCGTCGATCCACGCCGCCAGTTCGGGGTCGGACGCCCGCTCCGGCAGCGCCTTCAGCATGTCCGCCGTGTGTATCGGGTCGTGCCGCGCCCAGCCCAGCAGGAACACCCTGAGCGGCAGGTCCGCCGCGCTCCGCTTGGCGTCGACCGCGACCACGATGCACTGGCTGCCGAACTTCTCGGCCGCCGCGCGCACGAAATCCGGGTCCTCGACCGCGGCGGTGTTGATCGCGACTTTGTCGGCGCCGGCCAGAAGCAAGGTGCGGATGTCGTCGGTGGTGCGCACGCCGCCGCCCACGGTGATGCCGTAGTTGGAGGTACTGGCGTCCAGGGTGCCGGCGGTGAGAGTGAGGGCGCCGTTGGCATCGAGCGCACCAAGATAAATCCTCGCGGTCCGCCCTTGATAATTTTCTCCATCGACTAAATCGAGGATCGCGGAAGCGACGCCGGATAACACAAATGACAACTCCTCGGCCTTCGATTCGCGAGTCTCGGATATAGTTGACATGCTGAGCAGCGTTCCGGTCCCGGTCCAGATAAACGA
>CAJXNA010000284.1 GCA_913056415.1 uncultured Chloroflexota bacterium
TGTCTCAGCTCGCGCAGTAACGCGATATTGGACTCCACGTCCTGCATCGCCACCCCTTCAGTGATCTCCAGCTGCAGCCACCGGGCCTCCAGGTCAGCCTCTTTCAGCACCTCGTCCACCATCTTAGTGAAATTGCGCTGCTGGAACTGTCGCGCCGAAAGGTTCACCGCCACCCGCATTGGAGGAATACCGGCCGCCTGCCATGCCTTGTTCTGCGCGCACGCGGTCCGCATTACCCAGGCGCCAAGCGGCACGATCAAGCCGGTCTCCTCCGCCACCGGGATGAACTCCGCTGGAAAGACCAACCCCCGCTCAGGGTGCTGCCAGCGCACCAGCGCCTCCATGCCGACGATCCTTCCGGAAGCGATATCAACCTGAGGCTGATAGTAGACCAGGAACTCCCCACGCTCCAGCCCGTGGCGCAGACTGTTCTCCAGCGCCAGCCGCTCCGCGATCCTGGCGTTCATGGCTGGGGTGTAGAGCTTGTAGTTGTCTCTACCCTGATCCTTGGCGCGGTACATGGCCGTATCGGCGTTCCTCAGCAGGGAATCGGCGTCTTCCCCATCGTTGGGGAACATGGCGATGCCGATGCTGGCAGTGATACGGAATTCGTGGCCGTTAAGCACCCACGGTTGTCTGAGGGTATCCAGTACCCGTTCCGCCACCTCAACCATGTCCTCCGCCCGCTCCACCTCCGCCAATAGCAGCGTGAACTCGTCGCCCCCCAGGCGGGCGACTGTGTCGCCTTCCCGCACAAGACCCGTCAGCCGCTCGCCAACGCCCTGCAAGAGATCGTCTCCCAGGGCATGGCCCACCGTATCGTTGACGACCTTGAACCGGTCCAGGTCAAGGAACATCACAGCCGCCATCCGCCCCTTTCGACGCGCCTGCGCCAGCGCGACAGTGAGACGGTCTTCGAACATCGTCCGGTTGGCCAGGTCAGTCAATGAGTCATGGTACGCCAGGTGCCTGATCGTTTCCTCCGCCCGCCTGCGCGCCGTGATGTCCTCAGCGATGCCCGTCAGACGGTAGATGCGTCCATCCTGATCGCGGACCGGGTAACCCCGATCGCGTATCCATCGAATGGAGCCGTCCGGACGACTAATCCGGTACTCTTCTTCATATGACTCCCCCTGCAGCATTCTCTCAAAGCTGGCAGAGACGCGTTCCTTGTCTTCCGGGAGAATCGACTCGATCCAATCTTTGGGATCCTCGTACGCCTGTTGTAGTGGCCGGCCCCAAATAGTCTCGTAGGCAGGGCTGGCGTAAACGACGTCGCCGGTTTCCACTTCGCGAAGCCAGAAAAGGTCGCGAATCTGTTCGGCCATCTGTCGGAACCGCTCCTCGCTCTCCCGCAGCTCCTCCTCCGCCCGCTTGCGCTCCGTGATATCACGATCCACACCACGATACCCTGCGAACCGGCCGTCCTCATCGAACATCGGGCTCCCGCTGCATTCCATGACGCCCAGGCGGCCGTCCTTGTAGCGGGTCTGGTGAGCGAGGAGCGAAAACGGTTTCCGCTCGGCCACGATCGTGCCAAACAGATCACCGACACGCTTCGCCTCTTCGGGGGGCATGAAGTCGAACGGGGTCTTGCCGATGAGCTCCTCGGATTCGTAGCCCAGGATAGAGGCCACGTTGGGGCTGCAATATGTGTACACCCCATTCTCGTCCATCTCCCACATGACATCGCTCGTGTTCTCGACAAGGTCCCGGAACTTCTCTTCGCTCGCCCGCAGGGCTTCCTCCTGACGCAGGTTCTCCAGGGAAAAGCCAAGGGCGCTACCGATGTTGCTCATGAGCTGGCTGTCCTTCAGGTCGCGGTTCCCCTTGCGACCTACGACGGCGAGTACGCCAATGGGCTGCTGAAGGGCGACCACCGGGATAAAGAGCAGCCGCTCATCGCCGTTCAACCTGACCTCGGCTGATTCGGTGCCGTCCGGTTCCCACAGTACCGACCGCTGACTACGCATCGCCTCCCGGATGCTAGCTGCTCCCGCCTGTAGATAGCGTTGGGCGTCCGTCCGGCCCATGCCGAAAGCGGACGCAAGGCTGTGTTCGGCTTCGTCGCCAGCGAGGGCGATGAAGGAGGCGCGGACACCCACAAGACGATGGAGGACGGTTAGAGCGAGCCGGGCGGCGGCGTCCACAGTCTGTGCCTCTCCCAGTTCCATGACGAGCACATTGGGATAGGCGGCCTGCTTACGCAGTTTGAACGCCTGACCGAACGCAAGCTCGATGGCGATGGTGGCGATGACGTATCCCCCCAAGTGGACGGAGGCGGCCTGTTCCCAGCTGAGACCTGTCAGGAAGTGGTCCAGGGGCATGAGCAGCGTCACGCCTGGATAGACAAACAGCCGTGTGAGCCACTTCACCAGCCGGAGAGAGCGGAGCGGATCGGCCGTATCGGGAGAGGCGGAAACTGGCGCCCGTGCCACTTGGCGTTCGTCAGTAATGGCGTCAACCTCGATTTTGGTAGACATATATCAGCCGTACGGCTAGATTTGGCCGCTTACGTAATCTATGACGGGGGAATCTGTGCGCTGTTACGAACGACGGGCTGCGAACGCCTGCAACTATGGCCACTCAAATAGCGTCCTGACATGAGACGTTGATACTATCTACTAATAGAAGCCTTCCCTTTTCCGCCTTGTTCGTACCTCAAATGGATAGTGGCCAATGCGTGAGTCAG
>CAJXNA010000285.1 GCA_913056415.1 uncultured Chloroflexota bacterium
AGCCGCGCTCGCCCGCCGTGTCCGCCTGGGTCCGGCGCCGCCACCACCGTGTTCGCCCCCTTGAGGACGACTGTCACCCCCCACTCCGCCGCGCACCTCCTCGCCACCGCCAGCCGGTCCGACTGTATCTCCTCCATCGATAACCCCGTCAGCCGCGACAGCTCGCCCGGGTGCGGCGTTATCACCGTCGGTACCGCCAGCTCCTTCCACCAACCCTCTATCTTCGACAGGTTGTTCAGCCCGTCCGCGTCTATCACCACGCTGCGCAAGCCGTCCGCCTTAAGCAGCGGCAGCAGCGAGTGCACGAACGCCTGGACATACCCCTCCTGGCCCAGGCCGGGCCCCACCAGCAACGCATCATACGCTCGGCCTGAGCCCTGCCTGCCCGTCTGGGTCGAAGGCCGAGCCAGCGCCTGACCCACCGCGTGCGCCCCCTCGGCGGTGAGGTAGCCATCATCATCCGGCAGCGGCTCGAACGTCGCCTCGGTCAGCTTGGCGGCGAAAATCGGATATAGCGATGAAGCGCAGGCCAGCGTCACCAGCCCCGCCCCGGCGCGCAGGCCGCCCATGCACGCCAGGTAAGCGGCGCCCACGTAACGCGGCGAGCCCGCCACCACCAGCGCCCGCCCAAACGTCCCCTTGTGCGCCCCCGCTGGCCTCTCCGGCAGTACCGATCGCGCCCAGCGGGCCGTCATCAGCTCCGTCCACCCCTCAGACTCCACGCTCTTCGGTATGCCGATCTCCACCACCTCCACCCGGCCGGCGAGCTGAGCCCCCGGCAGGACATGCAGCCCCACCTTGCTCCAGCCCAGCGCCACCGTCCCGTCGGCGGCCACGCAGCGAGGATCGGCGGCGCCGGTGTCGGCGTCCAGGCCCGTCGGCACGTCCACCGCCAGCAGCCGTGGCGGCAGCGTCCTACCTCGCGCCGTCTGTAGCCGCTCCAGCACCTCCGCCAGCGCCCCCTCGATCGGTCGCGCGCGTCCTGTGCCCAACAGCGCGTCGATCACCATGTCAGCGCCGCCCAGCAGCTCCTCCAGCCGCTTGTACCCCTGCTTCCCGTCCTCCGCAGCCGTCGTCGCCGGCACCTTCGCCTCCGCCAACGGCGCGAACACCGCATCCTTCTTGTCGCGGCCCTTCAGCAGGTACACGCTGACCTCGCCCCCCCACTCCCGCAGGTGCCGCGCCGCCACCAGCCCGTCGCCGCCGTTGTTGCCGGGGCCCGCCAGCACTACGATCCGCCGCTCCGCCACCTCGCCCAGCAGTAGCCACGCCTCCTGCGCCACCGCCAGCCCCGCGTTCTCCATCAGCTGCGATACCGGCACCCCCGCCCCCTTCTCCGCCTCTTGCATCTCCGCAACCGTGACCAGCCTCATGCCGGATACTTCTCCGGCGCCGCCACGAACCGCCGCAGACACTCGTCCGAGCAGAACGCTCGCTCCTCGCCCTCCAGCGTCAGCGTCGCCGCCGCCTCACCCGGCCCCAGCTCCATCCCGCACACCGGGTCCACCACCTTCTCTCTCGCCTCGGTGCCGCTCGGTCGCGCCTCGAACAGCTCCAGCTCCTCGGCCAGCCCCTTCAGCCGCCGCTTCCCCAGCCGCACGAACTCCACCTCCGCCAACCCCTTCGCCTCCTTCCGCACCGCCGACGTCACCAGCACCTGGTGCCGGCCCGCCTCCGCCGCCACCCGCGCGGCGATGTTCACGTTCGATCCGACATAGTCCCCTTCTCGATACAGCACCGACCCCCAGTGCACGCCGCTTCGCACCGCTGGAAACTGCGGCTCCCCCTCCGTTCGCGCCTCGATCTCCAGCGCGCAGGCCACCGCCGACCGCGGCTCCGAGAAGACCAGCATGAACGCGTCCCCTATCTGCTTCACCACCCGCCCGTCCCAGCGGCCCGCCGCCTGCCGCACCAGCGTCGAGAACCGCTCCAGCACCTCCGCCGCCTTCACGTCGCCCATCGCCTCCGACAGGGGGGTGAAGCTGGACAGGTCGACGAACGTGATCGCTCGTTCTAGCTGGCCAGGCGCCTCTGCTTTCTCTGTCAGCCCCGCCTCCTCCGCCATGTGCATCACCGCATCCTCCCTGAGCGCCCTCTCCCAGCCCTTGCTGTGGAAGTACAGGATCGATGGCTCAATCAGCGGCTTGAGTCGATTCTCGGCTGCCTGGGTGGTATCCATCAGATCCGAGCCAGACACCCCGGCTGCTTTCAGCCGCTCGTGCACGTAGAAATGGAACAGACGCGTCTCCGCCTCCCCTACCCGTCCCAGCGCGTCAGAGTACACCCTCACCAGCTGCATCACCGCCTCTTCCGGAAGGCCCGCCTCCAGGGCTACCTTGAAGCACCTAATCCCCTCTATATCTTCCTCCCTCAACGCCTCGCCCTGCTGGCTCAGGCCAGAGGCCTCCCACACCCCTCGCAGTATATCCAGGTCCAGACCTATCATCTCCGCCGCCTCCGCTAGAGAATACGTGGGCGTAATTCCCTCCGGAAACAAGAGCCCCAAGTAGTGGTCCAGAAAGCCTTGCTGGCTGTCCGCTCGCGCGACCGCCTCCAGGCTGATCCCCCGGCGCAGGAACGTCTGCACCAGCCGCACCTTCTCCACGTCCTCCGGCCGGAACCCCTCGCCGTCCTCGGCGCCGATAAGCCCCTGCGACCGCCATTGCCG
>CAJXNA010000286.1 GCA_913056415.1 uncultured Chloroflexota bacterium
CGTGCAGAGACCGGCCGCTGGTCTCTGCAACTGTGTGACGGCGTCAGATTCTTCGCGGAGTTTATCCTGAGCGGCTGCAGATTCTTCGCTCTGCTCAGAATGACAAAGCGCGAAGGGCTCAGAATGACAGGAGGAAGCTGTCACCCTGAGCCTAGCCTGCCGACAGGCGGGCGCAGCGAAGGGTCTGTCCATCACATTACGGAGCGTGGAACCTCCTGAGGCGGGGACTCTGAGCGGCGACTGCTTGTGCGGTAACCAACGCCTGATGACGAGAGGCGACCCTGCCAGCGTAGGAGCGCTCAGAATGACAGGATGAAGGGCCACGGCTAACTCCCCGCCGCCGCGGTGGGCACCTGCTCACCTGCCGGGCTCGGCAGCGCCTCTTCCTGGTCGCGCAGCTCAAGATCGTATATCTGGCGGTAGAGGCCGCCCCGGCGCAGGAGCTGCGTATGGTTGCCCCGCTCCACGATCTCGCCGTCCTGGAGCACCAGAATCTGGTCCGCCATCTTGACGGTGCGCAGCCGCTGGGCGATGACGAATGTGGTGCGGCCCTCCATCAGGCCGGTCAACGTTTGCTGGATGAGGTACTCCGTCTCCGTGTCCACGCTGGAGGTTGAGTCGTCCAGGATGAGGATACGGGGGTCCATGAGCAGGGTGCGGGCGATGGCGAGTCGCTGCTTCTGGCCGCCGGAGAGGGTGGTTCCGCGCTCGCCGACCCAGGTGTCGTAGCCGTCGGGGAGGGAGGCGATGTGGTCGTGGATGTGGGCCGCCCTGGCGGCCGCCTCAATCTGCTCCTGGCTGGCGTCCACGGCGCCGTAGGCGATGTTGTCGCGGATGGTGGCAGAGAAGAGGAACACGTCCTGCTGAACGGTGCCGATGGCCTGCCGCAGGGAGGCGAGGGTAGCGTCCCGTATGTCTATGCCGTCGATGGTGATGGCGCCGGAGGTGATGTCGTAGAAGCGGGGCATGAGGTTGACGACGGTGGTCTTGCCGCTGCCGGTGGGGCCCATGAGGGCGATGACCTGACCGGGTTTCGCTTCCAGGTCCACACCCTTGAGGACGGGGCTGATGGAGTCGTAGCCGAAGGAGACGCCCTCGAAGCGGACGTGCCCCTGCACGCCCTCTAGCTCAATGGCGCCGGGCTTCTCTTTCACCGCCGATTCGGCATCGAGGATCTCGAAGATGCGCTGGCCGGACACCTGGGCGCGGGAGGAGATCATGATGATCCAGCCCAGCATGCGCACCGGCATGTTGAGCATGGTGAGGTAGAGGAGGAACAGAGTCAGCTCGCCGATGTTGAGGTTGCCGTTGACCACTTCGCGACCGCCGAACCAGAGGGTGGCGCCGATGGCGGCCAGCCAGAGGCCGGTCATCATGGGGGAGTTGACGGCCTGGATGCGGCTGCCGTGATAGGAGTCTTCGAACAGCGCCTCGGCCTCGCGGCCGAACTTGGCGCCTTCGTGCTTCTCGCGGGCGAACGCCTTGACCACGCGGGCGCCGGTTAACGCCTCCTGGAGGACGGTGGTGAGGCGGGCGAGACCTTCCTGGATCTTCATCCACAGCGGCCGCAGGGTGAGGGCCATGACGGCAGAGCGCCAGGCGATGATCGGTAGGAAGGCCCAGGCGACGAGGGTGAGCTTCCAGTTGGTGACCGCCATGAGGATCAGGATGGCGATGAGGATGAGGAAGATGTAGCCGGCGCGCAGTACACCCATGTGGATGAACCAGCGGACGGCCTCCACGTCCTGGGTGGCGCGGGACATTAGCTGGCCCGTCTGCTGCCGGTCGTGGTAGGCGAAGGAGAGCCGCTGGAGCCGGTCGTAGATGCGGTTGCGCAGGTCGTAGGCCACGCGCTGGGAGATCCACTCCCCCTGGTAGGTCTGGAAGAACGCGAACACCCCGCGCAGTAGGGCGGCCCCTAACACGGCCACGGCGGCGATGACCAGCGTGCTGGTGCTGCCATCGGCGATGATCTCGCCGCCTTCGACGCTGGCGCCGAGGCCGTAGTTGATCGCCCAGCGGATGAGCTGTGGGATGGCGAGCAGGAAGCCGCCGGCGCCCACGATGGCGAGGAAGGCGAGAGCCGCGCGCCCTTTATAGGGGCGGAGGAAGGTGAGCAGTCGTAAAGCGTACATCGTATGCGGAAAGTCGGATTGGGCCTGCTTGGCGCCTGCCTGCCGGTAGGCAGGTGGGCAGGCGGGTACGCTCATTCTAGGGCTATCTGACGCTAACGTAAAGGCGCGGGTGCGAGCGACAGCCCAGCATCGAGGCGTGCGCGGCCCGCCAGTTTCGGGCCGCACGACCCCAGCCTCGTCAGAGCTCGCGCGCTGTCGGCTAAAGGCGAACCGATTGTCCCGCCAGGGGTTGACATATTATAAGGACTCGTTTATACTTTCCGAGTTCGAAGGGAGGGACACATGACTTTTTGGAGAGGGTACCTACTGATTGGGATTGGAATGGGGCTAGCGCTAGCTGTGCTGGCGACTCTCAGTCTTGCCACACCGCCGGCGGCCAACGGCTTCATCCACGAAAAGATTGCAGCGGGATGCAGATCGGGGGGAGACGAGGTTGTACCTCCTGGGCAGACTCGCGATGGCATGTCGTTGGTCAGGGCCCTTCAAGCCACGGGCGTAATCGAGTCAATCGTCCCCGGGACAGGTA
>CAJXNA010000287.1 GCA_913056415.1 uncultured Chloroflexota bacterium
GGTACGCCACCAAACTGGCTGAGGAGCTTGGTCTAGGGGAAGAGGTGGCGTCCATCGTGCGGCTGGCTTCCCTCCTCCACGACATCGGCAAGCTGGCGGTGCCCGACGAGGTGCTGTTCAAGCCAGGCCCCCTCAACGAAGATGAGTGGACCCAGATGAAGCAGCACCCGGCCGCTGCCCTGCACGTGCTAGACCAGATCCACTCCATAGCCGACGCCACCCCAGCCATCCTCCACCACCACGAGCACTTCGACGGCTCCGGCTACCCTGACGGCCTGGCCGGCGATGATATCCCCTTAGCCTCTCGCATGCTGCTCGTCACGGACGCCTTCGATGCCATGACCACCGATCGGCCTTACAGGAAGGCGATGCCAGTTGAGGCGGCAACTGAGGAGCTGAAGCGAAACAGCGGCGGACAGTTCGACCCCGTCATCGTCGAGGCGTTCCTCAGAATACTGGCCCGCGACGGGGCTCAGCCCCTACGCTCCGCGCGGTCCGCCGCCACGAAGGCGGCTGCAACCGTTCGCACCGGTTAACGGAAGATTCCAGGCTCGGCTCGTCCACTGCTACCGAATCTACAGCCGACGCAGCACCGGCCGGGGCAGGCGCGCTCGCAGGTACTCCGCTAGCGCCTTCACGTAGCGGGCGCCGCTCTGCCGCACCATGTAGTGTCCACGCTCGCTATGCCAGAAGCCGGCGCTGCGGCCGATCTCCGCCAGGATGTCGGCCACCTTCTCCTGTGAGAAGTCGTCGGCGCTGCGACACAACTCCAGCACGTCCGGAAATATCTGGTGCAGGGCGCCCGCGCCCAACGCCTTCTGGATCATGTACGATTGCGGATCCTCGAAGGCGCTCTGCCAGCGGTCGCGGGCCGCGCGCCAGTAGTTCAGCAGCAGCTTCCCCGCTTCCTCATCCGTTAGCCGTTTTACGAAGCTGTCCCGCACCACCGGGTCCAGGGAGATGACCATACTATGCTGGCGCATCAGGTGATGCGGTCGCCGCTTCTCGCCGGGCATGATGATCGTGTCGTGCCAGGGGCTGGAAGGGTTGCCATTCAAGAGATCGACCAGCTTGGTGGCCCGCCCCCGCAGGTAGTTACGCTCGCCCTCCCGCTCTAAGAGGGCGGCGCCCTCGGTCTCCCGCATCGTCAGCAGGTGGCGGTCGACGACGTCCGTGGGCACGCCCTTCTGGCGGGTGTTGATAACGTGGAAGTAGCGCATCTCTTCGTAGGCGTCTATCCCCTCCACGATGGTCACCGGCAGCGGATAGTCGGCCAGCCACTTCGCACTGTCCTTGGTGAGCGCCTGCTCCAGGCCGAACAGCCGGTGCTGGCCGTCCACCAGCCACATCGTGACGCCGGCGGGTATCGTCAGCATGCCCGGCTCACCGCCGCTGCTCTCGAGCCCGGCCGGCTCAAACGAGGCACGATCAGGCCGTCGGATGCACATCAGGAGCGAGGTCGGCAACACGCCCTCCTCTTCCCTCAGATACGTCGAGACCTGACGGAGCCGCGAAGGCGTCAGCGGCCGCTGGTACCCCTTGCGGTTGTCGTGGCGGTAGGTGTCCGGGCGGCTGCGGCCCAGCACGTCCTTCAGCAGCAGCACCGCTGAATACAGGTTCACGTCCTTCCGCTTCTGGCGGAACCGCACCGCGAACGCGCGCAGCGCCTCCTGGGAAGCGCTCTGCTGACCCTGTTGGACAGACGAAGTGGAGGTTGTCATCGGCCCCTCCTCTCTCTGTGCGTCATCCAATAAACTCTTAGAACAGTTGAGCGTTTTGTCAATTCTTTAGGCGCATCCGGGCGGCATTTTGCCGTCTTTGTCGATGCTATACTGGGGTCACCACGATGACTATACGCGAATCAAGTGGTAGCGCCAAGATACTACTCGCCGACAACGCCCGCGTCGTCCTCGAGCGCCGCTACCTGGCCAAGGACTCCGAAGGCCGGCCGGCGGAGACGCCGGAGGAGATGTTCCGCCGCGTCGGCGCTTACTACTACGTCTTTCCGAAGCTGACACAGGGCCGGAAGATCCTTTGGGACGGCGTAGACAAAAACGGTTTCAAGTTCCTCGATCACTTTCCTGAAGAGTTGCGAGACGGCCCGCCTAACCAAACCGAAATGAAGTTGAAGATGCGTAACGGTTCTCTTTTCCAGGTCGTCGGTTCTGATCATTTCGATACGGTCGTCGGCACGAACCCGATCGGCATAATCTTTTCGGAGTATGCGCTTCAAGATCCTATGGGTTGGAGCTATTTCAGGCCCATCCTCGCTGAGAACGGCGGTTGGGCCATATTCAATTTTACGCCTCGCGGCGAGAATCACGCCTTCGATATCTACGAACTCGCAAAGGCCGACCCCAAGAATTGGTTCTGCCAACTCTTGACGGTCGAAGACACCGGGGCCGTCTCCGCCGAAGTTCTTGAACAAGAGAGACGAGAGATAATCCGGCTAAACGGCAACGACGCGATCTACTGGCAGGAGTATTTTTGCTCCTTCGCCGTACCGATCAGCGGTGCGTACTACGCCGACAACATCACCCAGGCTTACACCGATGGCCGCGTCGGAAGCGTACCGCACGACCCCAACGTCACCGTCGATACTTGGTGGGATTTAGGGATCAACGATT
>CAJXNA010000288.1 GCA_913056415.1 uncultured Chloroflexota bacterium
GCTCTTCCGATCTAAGCCCCTCGCTGCCGCCTTCTGCTCCCGCTCCCACTTGGCGAACTGATCGATCACCGCCTGCCGCTTGCCCGGCAGGGCCTTCATCCGGAAAAACGTTAGGTGATCCGCCACGTTGACCTCCTTCTAGTAACCTGCATTTACTCCGCGGTGCCCCGCAATACAATCGTCCTGCGCCGCTTCCACTAACCTCTTTCGCCATCGTATTATGAGTCGCGGCTAGAAGGAAGCGAAACCATGACCCTACCCCTCGTCGAAGCCGCAATGGACGACCTCCGCATCGCCCACCGCGACCTCCTCCGCGTCGTCGACTCCCTCTCCAACGACGATTGGTCTCGCCCCGTCCCCTACGGCGACTGGACCGTCAAGGACCTCATCGCCCACTGCATCGGCGATATGAGCCCCTCCGGCGTCGGCCTCATCCTCGCCGGCGTCCTCACCCCCCAGTTCATCGCCGACACCGGCAAGACGTTCGACGTCCGCGCCCGCAACGCCGCCGTCGTCGCCGAGCGACGCGACCTCGCCCCCGAGGACATGCGCCAGATGCTCTTCTCCTGCCACGACGCCATGCACAACGCCGCCCTCAAGCTCAGCGAGGAGCACCTCCCCGTACTCGCCTACACCGTCCCCATGGGCCCCGACTACGACCTCCACGTCGAGGACTGGCTCTGGTTCGGCTACCACGACCGCCAGCACGCAGACGACATCCGCCGCGCCGTTGAGATTGAGTGGCAGCCTGAAACGCTCACCTTCCTGCCGGAGATCGAGGAGAAGTTCCGCTTTATGACCCGCTCCCGCGAGGGGTTCCTCCGCGTCGTCTACTCCGTCGCGGATGAGGCCTGGGACGAACAGAGCGCAGACCCCGGCTGGACGTACAGGGACATCCTCGCCCACGTCGCGGCCAACGACCTGCGCTCACAGGGCCGTCTGCGCGTCGTTCTTGGCGAGGGTGATGAAGTGGATCTCCAAGCCCTCAACGACACCGATAACTGGAACCAACGCCAGGTCGGCGAGCGCCGCGGACGCTCGCCGCGAGAGCTCGTGAACGAGCTCGTAGCCAACCGCCGCGAGACGCTACGCCTGCTCAGCAACTTGGAGCCACACCACCTGTCCGTCACCGTTGGGCGCGCGGACGGGAGCACTCCCTCCGTTCTCGACTATCTCGACATGTTTGGCGAGCACGAATCCATGCACGCCGCCCAACTCGTCCCCGCTAGCCGCGCCCGAAGGTTCAAGGCCTCGTGAGCATCCTCGTCGGCGGCGACACCCGCCTCCTCGTCCAGGGCATCACCGGGCGCGAAGGCTCCTTCCAGACCCGCCGCTGCATCGAATACGGCACCAACGTCGTCGCCGGTGTCACCCCCGGCCGCGGCGGCGAGGCCATGGACGAGGTCCCCGTCTTCGATACCGTCCGCCAGGCCGTAGCCGCCACCCAGGCCAACTGCTCCCTCATCTTCGTCCCCGCGCCCTTCGCCGCGGACGCCATCCTGGAGGCCGCAGACGCCGAAATGCCGGTCATCATCTGCATCACTGAGGGCGTCCCCACCATGGATATGGTTCGCGTCCGCCGCTTCCTCAGCGGCTCCGGCATCACCGTCATCGGCCCCAACTGCCCCGGCGTCATCACCCCCGGCCAGCCCGACCGTCCGGGTGCCCGCGTAGGCATCATGCCCGGCGACGTCTTCTCCCCCGGCAAGGTCGGCGTCATCTCCCGCTCCGGCACCCTGGTCTACGAGACCGTCGCCCAGCTCACGGCCTGCGGCATCGGCCAGTCTACCTGCGTCGGCGTCGGCGGCGACCCCGTGATCGGCACCACCCCCACTGAGGCGCTGCGCCTGTTCAACGACGACCCTGACACCGCCGCCGTCGTCTTCATCGGCGAGATCGGCGGCGTCGCCGAGCAGCAGGCCGCCGAATACATCCGCTCCCAGATGTCCAAGCCGGTCATCGCCTTTATCGCCGGCGCCACCGCCCCGCCCGGACGGCGGATGGGCCACGCCGGCGCTATCATCGTCGGCGCCGCTGGCACTGCCGTGGCTAAGAAGGAGGCGCTGGCCGCCGCCGGCGCCACGATCGTGGACAGCCCCGCCGATATCGGCGCCGTGACCGAGCGTGTCCTGGGCAAGCGTGGCCTAGGTTAACAGTGCTTTAAGAAGAAGCCCTCACTGCTTCCGGGAACATTGACAAGGGCCTCACTAACACCGATAATCATTGCACCGCATCAGCCGACGCGCGGCGATGTGGCTTTTGGTATTGGGTGGCGAGGGGCAAAAGGGGGAGGGACCAATAATGATACGACGTTTTCGCTTTCCGTCGCTCTTCGCCCTGGCGGTGGCACTCATCGCCCTGGGCATCGTCTCCTCTGGCGGCGCTGTTTCCGCCACGGGGCCGCCTGACGGGAACGGGCTCGACCACGCGATTGCGGTCCAGGACGCCCATACCGATCGCCTGCTGGCAAAACCTGGCGTTGTGGGCACGGCCGTCGGCCTCAATGCCGACGGGCAGCCAGTGATCGTAATTTACACCGAGTCAGCCGGAGTCGCCGGGCTTCCGCGCGAGCTGGATGGTGTTCCGGTACTAGTTGAGGTAACCGGCAGGTTCTTTGCCTTTTGCCA
>CAJXNA010000289.1 GCA_913056415.1 uncultured Chloroflexota bacterium
CATTCTCCTTGGCTGGATTATGAGGAGCACTGTCACTATGAGGCGGAAGCGCTGCAACACAAGGACCGGTTTGTAGAGGAGGCGCTGGCGACAGCTAAGCCGGAAATGGTTTGGGACCTTGGCTGCAATGTCGGGCGATACAGCATCATGGCTTCGCGCTACGCCAGCCACGTGGTGGCCATGGACAGTGACGAGGCGGCGGTTGGCGCTCTATACGAGAGGGTAAGGGGCCAATTCACCAACGTCTTACCCTTGACGGTCGACCTGATAAACCCCTCGCCCAACCAGGGTTGGGCTCAGGAGGAGAGGCGGGGTCTGGGAGAACGCGGTGCCGCCGATTTCGCCCTCTGCCTCGCCCTGGTGCACCATCTGGCCATCAGCGGCAACGTTCCCCTGAGTAAGATCGTGGAGTGGCTCTCTACCATCACCAAGGCGGGCGTCGTGGAATTCGCGCCCAAGAGCGACCCGATGGTGCAAACGTTGTTGCGCACCCGTCAAGATGTGTACAGCGGCTATACGCAGGCCGCGTTCGAAGAAGCTGTCAGGGAGCACTTCCAGATAACCGACGTGGCCCGTCTTCCCAAATCAGAGCGGATTCTCTACCGGTTGGCCGCAAGTAGCGTTAGCTCATGAGAGTGAGCGACACGTCTGGCTATAGAGAGCTGCTGTAGGTTTTGGTTGGCAAACTTATAAGCAAGTTAAAGAGAGAAGGCATTTACGATGATTCCGTTATTGTTCTCACAGGCGACCACGGCCCGCGGCCCTTCATCCCTACACCAGAGAGACCACCGGGGTAATCCAGCACACGTGTGGCGCTGGTGATCCGCCCTCCCGGCTTGAATAGCGACGTATCCGATGTGGACTACCAGCACGTAGACTTCAGCCCGGCCTTGACGGATATCCTGGGTCTGCTGATAAACTAACGGGAACGTTCTTAACACTTGGAAAAGATGCTGCCTACTAAGAGCAAGAAGCCAAAGCCGGCCGACTGGCCTATTGCTGGCGAGGGTGCGCCGGAAACGCCGCAGAACGCCGTCGGCGAACCTCTCGCGGAAGGCGCGGAGGCCTCTTTCGAGGTGGACGCCTACGCGACCTCGGCCGTCAAGCGATGGTTGGATATAATCGTGGCCTCCCTTGCTCTGGGCGTCCTCGCGCCGATCTGGCTCCTGGCTCTGATCCTCATTAGGCTTGACGGACCCGGGCCTGTCCTCCTCAAACAGAAGCGAGTCGGGTTGGGCGGACGGCTGTTCATCTTCTACAAGTTTCGTACCATGGTCAACGACGCGGAGAACGGAATCTCCGATCGCATTCCTAAGGGTGACCTGACGAAGCTCCTCCTTAGCCCTCGTGAGCGCAACCCCAGCGTTACGAAGATCGGATGGGTGCTACGCAAGACCACTATGGATGAGCTTCCGCAGCTCCTGAACGTACTAAAGGGGGATATGAGCCTGGTGGGACCGCGACCGGATATGCCGGAGATCGTAGCGCACTGGCCACCTCACTTCCACGAGCGTCATAAGGTGAAGCCTGGCATGACCGGCCTGGCCCAGGTCAACGGTCGCTCCGATATCACCCACGACCAGAAGATCCGCTATGACCTGGAGTACGTGCGCCATCACCCCATCGCCGGCGACCTGGCGATCATTCTCAAGACCGTCGTCCTGGTTCTGAGCACGAAGGGGGCCCGCTAGGGCCGCCGCCCCCTCGCTGTCCCTAGGTCGCGGCCCGGAATCAACGATGCGAGTCCTGTTTGTATCGTCGGAGTTGCCGCACCCCGCCGATAGCGGCGCCACCATCAAGACAGCCAGCATCCTGGAATACCTGAGGCGGCGTCATGATGTGCGCGTCCTCTGCTTCCAGCGGCGCGCTCTGACCCAGGAGCAGGCCCGCTGGTGCGCGGAGATTGGCAGCGTGGAGACGGTGTCCCTGAATGGCGGCCGCACCCCCCTCAACCTGGTGCGCAGCTACCTGAGGGGCATCCCTCTCAGCATCGAGCGGAACCGCAGCGAACGGATGGCGGCCCTGGTCTCGCAGCGGCTAGGCGACGACAGCTACGATGCGGTGTTCGTGGACGGCTGGCTGATGGCCCAGTACCTGCCACGGGGATTCGGCGGCTTGACCGTGCTGCACGAGCATAACGCCGAGCACGTGATGTGGCGTCGCCAGGCGGAGCGGGAGGGCAACCCTCTGCTCCGCGCTCTGATCCGCCTGGAGTACCGACGGGTGCGCAGCTACGAAGCCTCCATCCTCTCTCGCTTCGATGCCGTCTTCGCCGTGTCCGACGCGGACCGGCGGGCCCTGATCGAGCTGGGGGCGGAACCGGAGCGGCTGCGTGTGTTGCCGAACCTGCCTGACCCGACTCTGCTTGAGCGCCCAGCCCTCTCCTTCGCCGCAGAGGAGCCGGTCATTCTATACTTTGGCACGCTTAGCTGGCCACCCAACGTCGAGGGTCTCCAGCACTTTCTCAACTCCGTGTTTCCTCTGCTGCGACAGCGGGTGCCGGAGGCCCGGTTCGTCGTCGCTGGGAAAGGGGCGCCGGCTTGGCTGGAGCGGCTGGCCCGTCGAACAGCCGGAGTGGAGTTCGTGGGC
>CAJXNA010000290.1 GCA_913056415.1 uncultured Chloroflexota bacterium
TCCTCCCCAGCAGGAAGAGCCGCCACCGCAGCCCACTGTGCTGCCGCAGCCCACCGTGCTACCGCTTGCGACAAACTATGTGCTACCGGCAGCTATACCGGTGTGGTTCACGACGGTACTGTTTGACCTCCAAGTGACGGTACCTAGTCTCGTGCCTGTGCCGTGGCCTTTTGGGGAAATCAGTTTCGAAAGCCAATGCCAATTCGACGATAGAGATCAACTGACCAGCGTCGTTGTCACGATTACCGTTTCTCCTGACCCATTCTGGGAGGACTGGCCAGGCTCTCCCTTCACCTACACTTGGAGCGCATCAAGCGGAAGCATCACCGGGAGCGGCCTCACCGCGATCTGGACGCGGCCAATCGAGAACGGGTTCCCGGTGGAGGGAGAAGCTACGCTAACTATAAGCGACGGTACAGGGGGGTCCTTCGGTTCCCCCGATGGCTTTGGTCGATCCGACCAATGTGATTAGACGGGCCGCTAGCGCCACGCTGACAAACGCCCAGCCCAGACGCACAATTTCGGCGGCGCCGATAACCTAAGCGGCTCTGAAGGCGTTTAACCATTCGGTGCAGCAATTGCACTACCCTCCCCAAGGGTAGCCCCTCGACGTGGCCGTTGACGTCAACCACGAATATCCACGCCGGGGGGTTCTTCTTTTATCGTTGGCAGCCGCCTGACCCAGGCGCCCAACCGCGGCGGCGCCCACAACGTAGTTCGCCCTGAGCACCTGAGCTAGCGCGACGGGGGAGTCGAGTGTTACAAGACGCGGGACTGGATGCTGTCAACCGGCTGGGAGCCTAGCCGCCCCCACGGGTTCTGGTATCATTCCTCCGTACATGGTGATCTCACGAGATCGATTCGAGCGGCCTAGTCGCGGGGGATGATGCGCAACCTATCGAAGACGATCATCCTGCTTTCCCGCCGCTCAGTGGAGGAGTTCTTTGAGGACGACTGCACCCAGATGGCAGCCGCCATCTCCTACTACGTCCTCTTCTCCCTGTTTCCGCTGCTGATATTCCTGGTGGGCGTTATGGGCCTATTCCTGCAGAACAGCGACCTACAGGCGGAGATCATCGATGGTGTTCTGGAATTGTTACCCGAGCAAGGGGACGCGGGAACAGACGACGTCACTGACGCCGTGCGCGACGTCGCCGGGGTTGGCAGCGCCGCCGTGGGGGTGTTCGGCCTCATCGGCATGGCCTGGTCAGGCAGCAACATGTTCGGGGTCCTCCGGCGCTCCATCAACACCGCCTACGACCTGGAGCAGCGGCGGCCTTTTGTGCAGCAGAAGCTGCTGGATCTGGGGATGGTTATGGGGCTGGGCGCCTTCTTCCTCGTCTCGATAGCGGCCACCACGTTCCTGCGCACCGTCCGGGCCTTCAGCAGCGACATCGCCGTCTTGGGGGACGCTGCGGAGAGCGCGGGCCTCGCCTGGGACGCCGCTTCCTTTCTGATCCCCCTGGCACTCTCATTCGTCGCCTTCTCCGTGATGTACTGGATCGTGCCAGCAACGACGGTCAAACTGCGCGAGGTGTGGCCGGGGGCGCTGGTGGCCGCCCTGTTCTTTGAAGTGGGAAAGTTCGGATTCACCATCTATCTAGCCAACTTCTCCAGCTACGGTGCCGTATACGGCTCTCTGGGCGCAGTGGTGGCGTTCCTGTTCTGGGTGTACCTCAGCGCCGTGATCCTCCTGTTCGGCGCTGAGGTAGCGTCCGAGTACCCCCGGGTGCTACGCGGCGACTACCCGGAGGGCGAAAAGAAGCCACCCATCCCCCTGCGCGATCGGGTCGCCAGGCAGGTGCGGTCTCTGTTCGTCTCCGATCCGAAAGGCGGCAAGGGGTCACGCTCCTAACGACGGTCCTAAAACTCAGGGCTTCGGATAGGAGGCCGGCGCGCTGGCAGCCTCGGCCCGGCCCGGCGCGTGTTGCAAAGCACCTCGAAAACGGTAATATAAAGGGGGTCGCCGAGGTGGTGGAATAGGTAGACACGCCGTCTTGAGGGGGCGGTGCCCGAAAGGGCGTAGGGGTTCAAATCCCCTCCTCGGCACCAGCAGAAGCGAGGCGACGTGGCCAAGTGGTTAAGGCAGGGGTCTGCAAAACCCTGATCGTGGGTTCGATTCCCACCGTCGCCTCCAAACTTTCAGATACGAAAACGGCCCGGTCGGGCCGTTTTCCTGTTGCGCGAGCCGGCGTTGACAGCAAAACTTCTTCCGAGCGAGTGCGCACGGCGGCGAACTTTCCACCGGCGACCGGCAGGGGCAGCCGAAAAATGAAAGTCCGTCTGCGAGATCGGACCACCACGTGATCATCGGCCGCGGCCGTTTCGTGAGCCTGAAGGATCAGCGTGTACTATGAGTGCTGACAACGCCGGGGTCCTGCAGTAGATCGTGAATTGAGGAAACAAGAAGAGCAAGCAATCGTGATGACAGGTCTGTATCCAGAGATCGAGCCGTACGAGCATGGCATGTTAGAGGTCGGTGACGGCAACCTCGTGTACTGGGAGACATGCGGCAATCCGCGTGGTAAACCGGCTGTCGTCTTGCACGGCGGCCCCG
>CAJXNA010000291.1 GCA_913056415.1 uncultured Chloroflexota bacterium
CCCGCGGATTCGCCTCGTCTGCCATTCAGCCGGGTGGATCCGCCGGCTCGCCCTCCAGCGCCTCGGCCAGGCGCGGGCCCTCCTCGACGGTCGCGACTTCGTCCAGCCCGACGATGTGAAGGCGCTCGCCTACCCCGCCCTGGGCCACCGCATCATCCTCAACGCCCAGGCGCGGGTAAAGGGGCAGACGACCGCCCAGGTTGTCGAAGAGTGCCTGGAGCGGCTGCCCGTGCCCGGCGTGCGGGCTCGCAGGCCCTAGGAGCGGCCGTGAGACGCGTATTCCGCGGCCTGTTCCGGTTCCTGAGGCGTAACCAGAACCTTCTCCTTGTCCTTGCCGCCTTCGGCGTCATGCTGGGCCTCGCCGCGGCCACCGGCTACTGGCTGTTCTACCGCGCCGCCTACGGCATCGGCGGTCTCGTGCCGATCAGCTTCGTCTGGGCCCGCGCCAACCTGCGCGGCCTAAAGGTCACCGTGGAGCGCGCCGCCGACCGCCTCCAGGTAGGCCAGCGCGTCGAAGCGCGCGTGCGGCTTGGCAGCAGCACCTTCTACACGAAGCTCTGGCTGGAGGTGGAGGACCTCACAGACATGCCCGGCATGCCGGCTCGCACCGTCATTACCCTCCCCGCACACAGTCAGCGTAACTGGAAGGTCAGCGTCCCCTGCACCCGCCGCGGCGTGTTCTCAGTCGGGCCCATCAAGATCACCACCGGTGACCCTTTCGGCCTGTTCCGCTTCAGCCGCAGCTACGGCGCCAGCCACTCGCTTCTCGTCTTCCCGCTGTCGGAGGAGCTCCCCTACTTCGCGGTGCCGCCCGCGCAGCTCCCCGGCGAAGGCACCATCCGCCGACGCATCCACTACGTCACCCCCAACGCCGCCTCTATCCGCGATTACCACCCCGGCGACAGCTACAACCGCATCCACTGGCCGTCCACCGCCCGTCTCAACCGGCTGATGGTCAAGACGTTCGAGATGGACCCCACCAGCGATATCTGCGTGCTCCTCGACCTTCATCGCGCCGTGCAGGCAGGCGAAGGTGACGAGAGCACGGAGGAGTACGGCGCCCGTATCGCCGCCTCCATCGCTGGTCACTTCCTCCAGACCAACCGCATGCTCGGTCTGCTCGCCTTTGGGCGGGAGACCGTGCTTCTGGACCCGGCCCGCGGCCCCAAGCAGCACCAGCGCATCCTGGAGGCGCTCGCTCTGGCCAGGGCCGAGGGCGAGGTGCCGTTGGCGCGCGTACTCCAGGAGCAGGAGCGGCGCTTCGGCAGGCACAGCACACTCATCGTCGTCACGCCGTCGGCGGACGATGAGTGGGTGGCGGCGCTCCAGTCCCTCGTACAGCGGGGCGCCCGCGCCGCCGTGGTCCTCTTGGACCCCGGCAGCTTCGGCCGCGCCCAGAGCGCCCTCCTCCCCTTCAGCACGCTCGTCGCCAGCGACATCCTTACCTATCTTGTGCGCAGCGGCGATGAGCTCTCCCTCGTTCTTGGTCCCGCGGGCGCCGCAGGCGAGCCGTTGCTGGCCAGACAGAAGGCGGGAGCCTTGCCTATCGGCAGGCAGGCGCGCTAGCGATGGCGCTAATACAGTGGCCTCGGACGTTGGCGGCGCCGGCTGCGGCCCGCTTCTTGCGATGGCTGGCTGACCGCTTCCTAGATTGGGAGGACTGGCTTACCTTCGGCCTCGCTCTGGGGGTGGTGCTGGGCGTATCGCTGTCGTTGGAGGCGTCCGGCTGGTCCCGCGATATGCCGGAGCTCGCCCTCGTGGGCATGCTGGGCCTGCTGTTCGCGCTCCTCCTCGCCCGTTTTCCCCTGCCCATGCTCATCGCCTGGCCCCTGGCTGCGGTCGTGGGGGCCGCCGTCGTCTTCTGGCAAACGCTGGAGATGGTCGGCCCCGGTGACCTGGAGCAGAGGATCGACGCCATCTACTTCCGATTCGAGACCTGGTTCCACCTCGCCTTCACCGGCGGCATCAGCAACGACTCGCTCCCCTTCAACGTGATGGTGGTCGGCCTCACATGGTTGGGGGTGTTCCTCTTCGGCTGGAGCATCTTCCGCTGGCACAACGCCTGGCTGGGTCTCATCCCCGGTGGAGTCGCGCTGTTGATGAGCCTGTTGTTCATCGAAGACTCCCTGCTCTTCGCCGTCTTCCTGTACGTCATGTTCGGCTTCCTGCTGGTGATGCGGACCAACCTGATGGCCCACATGCGACGCTGGCGTGCCCAGGGCGTGAGCTATCCGCCGCTGATCAGCCTCACCTTCCTCCACTACACACTCTGGGCGGGCCTGCTCCTCGTCGCCGCTGCCTGGATCGCCCCCGTGGGCCCCTTCGCCACTCCCGGCCCCGTCGACGCCCTCGCGGAGCGGCTCGAGGGCTTCGGAGTCCACTTCGTCCGCCTGGCGGGCCCCCTGCGCGTCAACAAGATCATCCCCGTACACGACTACACCGCCGTCCTCCCCTTCCAGGGCTCCGTCGAACTGGGCGAGCGCGAGCTGCTCTCGGTCAGGGTAAGCGACCCCTTCATCGAGGGCCCCATCGTCCTCCGCGGCGCCGTCTACG
>CAJXNA010000292.1 GCA_913056415.1 uncultured Chloroflexota bacterium
TAGGTTGGATCTGCCGGTGCCGGAAGCCTCTGCGGCGGCGTCTAGCTGGATATGGGCGCTCGCCTCGCCCGAGTACGCTATTTCGACTGACCGTTCGAACCCCGAGTTGCCCAGGACGAACCAGGGGTCTTCGCCGTCCTCGAAGCCGGCGTTTTCCAGCAGGTTACTGCCTCCACCGCTCGAGCAGGAGAGGGAGCCAAGCACGATCAATGCGGCCAGAACGAAGGCTGGCGTGCGGATTAAGGTGCGTACCTTGTGCATACGACCAGCAGAGTACTTCAGACTGGTTGGCCAGTCAATGATGGCAACGCCAGACCGCCGCTGTGCCCTGCTGGGCGGTTCGGATTACCGGCCAGCACCACCAGTGGCGACGCTGTCTGGTGGCGTTAAGATCGCATTGACGAAGCAGCCTCGTGAGTGTTAGCGTCACGCCAAGAAGGAGGCTTCCAGCTTGAATCGCTTATACCTTGTGGTGGTGCCAGCAGTCATAGTTGTGTTCGCCTTCGCCGGGTGTGGCGGTGACAGCGGTGGCGGTAATGGTGGCGGTGGTAATGGTGGCGGTGGTGACGCGACGGCACAAGACTATCTCTCTCAGGTTGTGGAAATCGCTCAGCGGGTAGGAGAGCTGGACAGCCTACTGGGGGCGGTGGAACTTGGAGATGACGCCGCGGGTTCCTACGCTGAGGAGCTGAGGGAGTTGCAGCAGAGTGCGAAGGACCTGATACCGCCAGAGGCTCTGCGTGACGCCCACGAGTCGTACGTAGAGGGGCTTGGTGGCCTCGCGGATAGCGCCGCCCAGGCAGACGCGGCGGCCCAAGCCGGCGACGAGGAGGCGCTCACGAGCGCCAAGAGAGTCAGTGACGAAAGCAGTCGGCTCATTTTAGATGCGCTGCGGGAGATCAGCCGGATTACAGGAGAAGGCTGCTCAGAGCCGTAGCGCGCTGCTACTGGGCTGGGCCGTAGTACAGGCTGTCGTAGTAGACATCGCCCTCTACTGGCCCTTCGCCGATCATCTTGTCGTCGTAGCGCACCTCAAACAGAATGCGAATCTTTTCGTAGCCGGCGGGAACATCCCCCCACAGGTTCAAGAAATCCTCGCGGACGTTGCGCTCAAAATATACCCACTCGCCATCTACGGGCTCTTCCTTGCCCAGGAAAACGAACTTGGCGTTTGAGATGGCGAATGGCGGGCTATCGATTCCGGCTAGCGGGTATCGTATCTGATGGTTGGGGAAGTTGCTCGGCACATTCTCAGCCGCGAACACAATTACGACGAACTGCAGGTATTGCTTGAGTGTTCCCTTACGCCAGTTCTCCACCCGGTAGTAGCCGGATATCACCTCCGGAAACTCTTCCGGGTTGATCTCCTGCACCAGGTAAAAGACCTTGGCTCCTTCCGCGTCAGTTCCCTCGCGCATCTGAAGGAGCGCGCTGGCGTTACCGGATTGGGCAACGTCCTCTGAGGCGATGAAATCGGGAGGCTTGAGGGAGAACCAACATCCGAGGCTGTCCGACTCGCATGATGGGTCCCTGTCTTGTTCGAAGCCTGGGTTGAGGAACAGGTTGCCCGTAGCCGGGCTGTCTGTAGCCGGGCTGTCTGTAGAGGAGGGCTCTCCGTCTCCATTGCAGGCAGCGATGATCAGGGCTAGAGACACAACGCCGATCAGAACCAGTCCCACGATCCACCTGCGCTTCGGCATGCTGGAGGAAATGGTATATGCTGGCCCGCGGCTGGGTCAACCTTGGGGCCAGCTCCTCTGGGTCCTGGACGAGACGGTTCCGGCGCCCGGCAGCCGAACACCCGACGGCGCTTGACACTCGCTGCGGCCAAGCAGGCGATTTGCTATACTCCTGTCTAAGCGAATCAACCGTGAAGTGACAGGAATCTGGCTGCGCGCTCGCCCTGTCGGCTTCCCGGCGAACTGCGTGCGGGTTTCGCGGCCTGTTGTTATTTGATGGCTGCGGGGAGGAGATCTGATATGCTTCGATACCTGCCGGTTGCGGGGCTGGCAGTTGCTCTCCTGCTCTCCGCCTGTGGCGGAGGTGACGATGCGACGTCAGGGACGCCTCTACTAGACGCGTCTCCAGACGCATCGTCCCCGTTGCCCGACGCCACGGCTACGGCCATCGCCACTCAGCAGCCGAGCGGGCAGGTCACTGTGGCGCCGCCTGCGGGGCCCGTAACCTTCGAATCCGTCACTTCATCCGTTGCCCAGGGCGATGAAGCCAGCGTAGCGATCCAGACCAGCCCTGATACCAGCTGCACGATCCTCGTCATCCGCACCGTATCTCTAGGTCCCGAGTATACCGGGACGGCAACGACGTTTGAGGTGATGATGTCCGCCGGGCTGGAGCCCACGGTGAGCGATGAGTCCGGTCGAGCCTCATGGACTTGGCAGGTAAAGACCGAAACAGAGCCAGATATGTGGCGTGTGGATGTGACTTGTGGCCAGGGGAGTGGGATATCCTTCGCCAGATCGGAGCTAGAGATTGTCGAACGGCAGTGATCCGCTCTTAATCTCCGTCGCTCTGGGCTCCCTA
>CAJXNA010000293.1 GCA_913056415.1 uncultured Chloroflexota bacterium
CTTCCGATCTTTCGCTACTGGCTTGAGCCCTTGTGGCGGCGTCAGGAGGCCGACGCCCATGGCTGGTCTGAGCAGTACGAGGCCGACCAGCAGGAGCTGGACGAGAGGCTGCAGGCCTTTCCCCGCGAGATAGTGGTCCGCTACGCAGCCGCCGAGCTCCGTCTCTGCCACGCCTACGACAGCGTGGATCTGCGGCCTCGCTTGCGCGAGATCGCTTGCCCCACCCTTGTCATCCATGGCAAGACAGACGCCACCGTTCCGGTCCAAGGCGGGCACGACCTCCATCGCGGCATCCCCAAATCCGAGCTGGTGCTTGTTGACGCCGGTCATGCCATCATCGACCACCCGGAAGTGCGTGGGGCCATCGGACGCTTCCTCGCTAAGGTTGTCGCGGGCCAGAGTCGGGAAGGAGAGGCGACGCGATGACCGCTCGCGCCCTCCTCGTCTTGGAAGACGGTGCCTCCTTCGCCGGGCAGCCGCTCGGTGCCGCCGGGGATGCCCGAACGGCCCACGGGGAGGTCGTCTTCTCCACCGCCATGACCGGCTACCAGGAGATGCTCACCGATCCCTCCTACGCCGGCCAGCTGCTCGTCCTCACCTACCCCCTCGCCGGCAACTACGGCATCAACGCCGAGGACGTGGAGTCGAAACGCATCCAGGTGCGCGGCCTCGTCGTCCGCGAGGCCTGCGACCTCCCCTCCCACTGGCGCTCCGGCATGACGCTGCACGAGTACCTCGCCTCGCAGGATGTCGTCGGTATCTCCGGCGTCGATACCCGCGCCATCACCCGCCGCCTGCGCCGCGCCGGCGTCATGATGGGCACCATCACCGTCGACGAAACGGTCGACGAGGCGCTGGCCCGCCTCCGCTCCCTGCCTCCCTACGGTGAGACCGACTACGTCCGCCAGGTCACCGTCGATAAGCCGTACGACTGGCCCGGCGAGGGGAAGCCGAAGCGGCACGTGGTGGTGATGGACACGGGGCTGAAGTACAACATCCTCCGCCTACTGCGCGGCCGGGGCTGCCGCGTCACCGCCGTCCCCTGCGACACCTCTGCTGAGGATATCCTCGCCCTGAAGCCGGACGGGATCGTCTTCTCCCCCGGGCCGGGCGACCCGGCGCTGCTGGACTACGCCGTCGCCACCGTCAAACCGCTGGTCGGCAAAGTGCCGGTGTTGGGCATCTGTCTGGGCCACCAGCTCCTGGGCCGCGCCTTCGGGGCGAAGACGTTTAAGCTGAAGTTCGGTCACCGCGGCGCCAACCATCCCGTGAAGGACCTGCGAACCGGCCGCGTCCACATCACCGCCCAGAACCACGGCTACGCGCTGGACCCCGACGGCCTCAGCGGCGGCATCGAGGTGTCGCAGACGCACCTGAACGACGGCACCGTCGAGGGGCTCTGGCACCCCGCGGAGCCGCTGCTCTCCATCCAGTACCACTCGGAGGCCTCGCCGGGGCCGCTCGAGAACGTCTACGTCTTCGACCGGTTCATCGAGATGATCGAGGAGGCCGCCTGATGCCCCCGGACGGGGGCCCGTCTGGGCCCGAGCTGACCTACCGCCAGGCCGGCCAAGCCGACGCCGGCGCCATCGCCGCCATCGGCTCGCAGATGCTCGACGAGCTCGGCGACGGCAGCGGCCTGCCCGGCGCGATGACGCCCGCCGACGTCTCGGAGCGCATCTCCGCCTATGCGGATAAGGGCGCGATGTTCGTTTGCCTGCCTGCCGGTAGGCATGGCGCAAGGGAGAAGGGGCTGTGCGGCTTCGCGGCGTTGGAGCCGGATCCCCAGGAGGAAGGCTGCGTCGTTATGGGCGTGTGGCTGCTCCCCGCTACGCGCCGTCAGGGCGCCGGCCGCGAGCTGGCGCTGATGGCGCTGGAGTTCGCCCGCACCGTCGGCTACACGAAGGTGCGGGGAACGCTCCCTTCCGGCAACGAGGCGGCGCTGGCGTTCTTCAGCGAGATCGGGGCGCTGGCCCAGGTCGTGGGCGGCGGTATGCAGTACGAGCTGCCGCTGTGAGTGAGCGCTCCCTCCGCCCCACCTGGGCCTGGCTCTGGATGTTCCTCGCCATGGCACTGCTGACCACGGCGGCGGTCACCATCGCCGTCATCGCTCTCAGCGGCCGCGACCGGGGCGAGGTGATCCTGGCGGTGCTCCTCATCGGCTTCCCGGCGCTGTTCGGCGTGTTCGCCCTCGGCATGCTGACGTTGATCATGGCCCGTCCCAGCGGTGGGCTGTGGAAGGCCGTCCGGCGCTGGGGGCTGGCCCTCATCGGCGGCGGCGCGCTGCTTACCGGCCTCGCCACCGTAAGCGAGGATACCGGCGGCGCCCTCCCCCTTATCGTCGCCGGCGCCTGCGCCCTCGCCTACTTGGCGCTGGACATCCGCCGTGGGAGGGACGGGGGGTGAGCGTGCGTGTTGGCTGCTATTCGGTGGGCGCTTCGTATACGACGCGCCCGGTGCGGATGATCTCCCGCAGGAACGGAGTCGGCTTGGAAAGCTCCTCTGGGGAGTA
>CAJXNA010000294.1 GCA_913056415.1 uncultured Chloroflexota bacterium
AGCCACGTCAACGATGTAGGGGCGGATGCGCTCGGCGTGGGCCAGCAGACCGTCGGCAACCTCGCCTGGATCGATAGCGCGACGGTTGTAGATCTTCACCAGGATCTGGTTCTTTTCGTCTAGAGAGGCCTCGACCTTCTGACGCAGGATCGATTCGTCGAAAAGATCCTGGACGCGAATACCCATCCGATTGATCTTGTCAGAGTAGGTCGGCCCGATGCCACGACCCGTGGTGCCGATACGTCGACTGCCAAGAAAACGCTCAGTGACCTTGTCGAGAGTCTGATGGTACGGGGTGATGAGGTGCGCATTGGCGCTGATGAGCGGGTGCGGAATGTCTACGCCGCGGCCGCGCAAGGTGTCGATCTCATCGGCCAGCACGTCAAGGTTGAGCACGACTCCGTTGCCGAGCACGGCCGTGGAGTTCGGGTTAAGGACCCCAGACGGAAGCAGGTGCATGAAGAACTTCTCGTCATCGACGACGACAGTGTGTCCAGCGTTATTGCCTCCCGAATACCGCACGCAATAGTCGACGCGTTCGGACATGAGATCGGTGGCCTTGCCCTTGCCCTCGTCACCCCATTGGGTACCCATGACGACGATTCCAGGCATGTGTTCCTCCATTTCCTCGCACCACTGTGCGGGTTGCCTCTGGTTGCATCGGCACATGCCGCTGTGCAACCAAGGACACTTTACGTGCCCATAACGACAATGGGCGCGCCGGCCCAGGCCGATCCGTTCCGCCCGCGCCTTCGCCCGTCCGTACAGGTACACCAGCGGCTTCCCCCGATGGTTCGGCAGCACCTCTATCTCCCGCCACGCCACCCCTCGCGCCCCCGTACCCAGCGCCTTCATCACCGCCTCCTTCGCCGCGAACCGCGCCGCCAGCTCCTGCACGCGGCCGCGACAGAACGCCACCTCCACCGCCGTGTAGATCCGCCCCAGGAACCGCTCGCCGAACCGCCCCAGCGCCGCCTCCACCCGTTCGATCTCGATGATGTCCACCCCAACGGCGTTGGCGCTCATATCGCCGCCATTCTAACACCGGCGGTAGAGCAATGGAGCTATAGAGCATCGTCTTGAAAGTGTCATTCTGAGGAGCGAAAGCGACGAAGAATCTCGGCTGTCCGTGGCGATGACGAGATTCTTCGCGGCCGCGGGCCGCTCAGAATGACATAAGGTTCGAGCAGGGAGTTATGGAGTAATGAACATTCGAGCAGTTGAGCAAGCCCCATTGTTTCCATTGCTCTGAATCCTCCAATTGCTCAAATGCTCTAGTGTTTACCCCCTCCGACCCTGGTGCTATCATGCACCTGGCATCGGACAAGGCAGGCAGCGCAACCCCCGGAGGCACCCGCATGAACATCATTCGCCAGCCCAAAGTCTACCTCCTCGGCCGCCAGAACATGGACAGCGACGCCGTCCAGCGCTTCCTGGACGACTACGGCATGACCTGGCAGACCGATACCGAAATCGGCGGCGAGCAGCTCGTAGAGGTCGGCGGCCGCGTCTGCTACCTCTCCTTCGGCAAGGGCCGCAAGACCAACTCCGAGTACATCGGCAACCTCATCGGCATGAAGCACGGCTCCGTCCTGGAGCACGCCACCTGGGACTTCATCATCGCCGGCGTCTCCCGCTCCTTCTCCCACGAGCTCGTCCGCCACCGCGCCGGCTGGGGCTTCTCTCAGCTCTCCCAGCGCTACGTCGACGAATCGATGGCCAACTTCATCGAGCCCGACGTCATCGCCGAGGACGAGCGCCTTCACGCCATCTGGCTCCGCTCCGTACAGGCCTCACACCAGGCCTACGTTGAGCTCGTCGAAGGGCTCATGGAGAAGATGACCCACGTGGAGGCGAAGACCCAGCGCCGCAAGCTCGTCCGCGAGGCCGCCCGCAGCGTCCTCCCCAACGCCACCGAGACGATCATCTTCTGCTCCGCCAACGCCCGCGCCCTGCGACACTTCATCGAGCTGCGCGGCTCCGAAGGCGCCGACGTCGAGATCCGCAAGGTCGCCCTCCAGCTCCTGCGCATCCTGCAGCGCGAGGCCCCCACCCTGTTCGGCGACTACGAGATCGTCCGCGAAAACGGCACAGAGGTCGCCCGCACCCAGTTCCAGAAGGTGTGAGATGAGCCTCGGTCAGTTGGATCTGCTTATACAGCTTTCCCGGAATGTATTAGACCGGATGGAACGCGGCGATGAGCTTAGCGATATTTTGCCGCAAGCTCGCGCCGTAGCGGAGATGTCGGGAAACAAGAAGCACGTTCACTGGCTCGACTTTGAAATTTACGGGGTGGGGGATGTGCCAGGCCAAGCAACACCCCTACGAACCGTGGATGAGCGCCAAGGGTTCCAAGTCTTTTGGGATCTTCATGCCGTAGAAGACGCGCGAGATTTAACAGTTGACGAAGTTAGCAAGCGATGGACGAGCAAGGCCGATCCTGAAACCGACAAAGCTGTAATGCTCCCCTCTAGCATCAGCGGGCTTGAACGGATGGTAAAGAACTAT
>CAJXNA010000295.1 GCA_913056415.1 uncultured Chloroflexota bacterium
AGCCTGGACGCCGTCCTGGCTGGCATTGAGGCGGCGCGCGAGACCGAAGAAGAAGAATAGTCAAACGAGGTTCCGGTTGTTGAGGTGGGGCTACACCCCCAGACCAGGGGGTGAGCCCCACCTCGTACATAAGCTCATCCGTCAGAGGTAAGCGATGCTCGGACGGCGATGGTGGGTCCCCTGGCTCTGGCTGGCGCCTGGGCTTGCCCTGCTGGTGGTCTTCCTCGTCTACCCCGTCATCGATACTTTCCGCCGGAGCTTCCTGGACGGGAAGTCCGAGGACTTCGTAGGCCTGGACAACTACGAGTTCATCATAAATAACCCCAACCCGCTGGTGGCCGATACCCACTCCGCGCTGCTCAACAACTTCATGTGGCTCACCGTGTTCACGGTCATCACGGTGGTCCTGGGGCTCGTCATCGCCGTCCTGACGGCGCGTGTGCGCTACGAGGCGGTGGCCAAGTCCGCCATCTTCATCCCCATGGCGATCTCTTTCGTCGCCGCCGCCGTCATCTGGCGTTTCATGTACGAGATCAACGCGGACATCGGCACCGTGAACGCCGTTGTGACCAGCGCCGGCCTGGAGCGCACCGCCTGGTTGCAGGACACGGGGTCGCCCTTGACGCTGCTCCAACCCCAGTCGGAAGGGGGGGTCATCAGGGGCGCCTTGTCCGACGTGGCCAACGCTGGGCCGGACGACTTACCGCAGCCCTTCCAGATCAACAACTTCGCCCTGATCATGGTGGGGGTGTGGATGTGGACCGGCTTCGCCATGATCGTGCTCTCCGCCGGCCTGAAGGGGATATCCACTGAGGTCCTGGAGGCGGCCCGCGTGGACGGCGCCAACGAGTGGCAGATCTTCCGGCGCGTCATCTTACCCATCCTTTCGCCCACTATCGTCGTAGTCGCTACCACCCTGGTCATCCAGGCCCTCAAGAAGTTCGACCTCGTGTTCGTACTGACGGGGGGCCGGTTCGACACAGACGTCGTCGCCACCCTCTTCTTCAAACAGTTCTTCCAAAACGGCGAGTTCGGTCAGGGGGCAGCCTTGGCAGTGGTCCTGCTGCTCTTCGTGGTCCCCGTCATGGTGATCGGTATCCGGCGCTTTCAGTTCCAGGAGGAGACCCGCTAGTGGCGCGGCGAAACCCCTCCGCGGGCGATGGAACGGCGACGGCCGCGACGGCGCCGCGGACTCCCTGGCTGAGCCGGCCGCTGAAGTGGGTCTCGGCCCGGGCGCCACTCCATCTCGCCCTCATCGCCCTAGCTCTGTTATGGAGCATCCCCACCCTCGCCCTCCTGGCGAGCTCCTTCCGGGAGCCCACGGCTATCGCCTCCTCCGGTTGGTGGAACATCATCAAGGAGCCGTTCGATCTGACCCTGGGCAACTATAACGAAGTGCTGGGGAAGCGGGGGATGGAGCGCGCCTTCATCAACAGCGTGATCATCACTGTACCCGCCACCGCCCTATCCATCCTGGTAGCCTCCTTCACCGCCTACGCCTTCGCCTGGATGAAATTCCCCGGCCGCAACGCTCTCTTCCTGATCGTGGTTGCCCTTCTCGTCGTGCCGGTACAGATGACCATCATCCCGGTGCTTCAGCTGTACGTGAACCTGAATGATAACTTGACTTTCCTCAACAATGACCTGCCGCTGTTAGGGGGAAGGCTCTTCGGCGTCAACAGCTTCCCTGGAATGTGGGTGGCGCACACGGCCTACGGACTCCCCTTCGCCGTTTTCTTGCTGCGTAACTTCTTCGGCGGCTTGCCCAGGGATCTGCTCGAATCGGCCTACCTGGACGGCGCCTCTGACCTCCGTGTGTTCTTTCGCCTGGTGCTGCCCCTCTCCACGCCCGCCCTCGCCGCCCTCGCCATCTTCCAATTCCTCTGGGTCTGGAACGACCTGCTGCTAGCCTTGATCCTCATGGGCGACCCCAGCGTGCGTCCCATGACGGTGCAGATCCAGACCCTGGTCAGCTCCTTCGGCACCAACTATCAGGTGCTGACCGCGGCGGCCTTCATCTCCATGATCCTCCCCCTGGCTGTTTTCTTCGCCCTCCAACGCTACTTCGTCCAGGGCATCCTGGCCGGCTCGGTGAAGGGTTAGGAGCCGACCGCGGGGAGGGCCGCCGTGCTACAATCGCTCACTGAGGTTTATCAATGGCCGGTGTGACCTTTGACCACCTGACCAAGCGGTTCGATGGCGTCGTCGCCGTCAACGACTTTAGCCTTGAGATACCGGACAAGGAGTTCCTCGTCCTGGTGGGGCCCTCCGGCAGCGGCAAGTCGACGGTCCTGCGCATGTTGGCTGGGCTGGAAGAGATCACCGAGGGCGATATCTACATCGGCGACCGCCGGGTGAACGACGTCGCCGCCAAGGACCGCGACATCGCCATGGTGTTCCAGTCCTACGCCCTCTATCCTCACATGTCCGTATACGACAACATGGCCTTCGGCCTCTCCCTGCGCAAGATGCCCAAGCAGGAGATACGCCGGCGGGTGAGTGAGGCC
>CAJXNA010000296.1 GCA_913056415.1 uncultured Chloroflexota bacterium
ACCTTGGAGCCGCGGCGCTGCAGCTTACCGGCCACATTCATCAAGCAGCCAAGATCCCCGGCCAATAGCGTGCCGGCGCCAGCCTGCTCTACGCTTTCGACCTTGTTGGTCACCATGGTGTCGGAGATCTCCGGATACTTGACTGAGAAAGTGCCGCCGAACCCGCAGCAGGCCCCGGGATCTGCCATCTCCACCAGCTCCAGCCCCTTGGTGAGATGAGCGATGGCGTCCTGGTTGGCGTAGGCGGCCGCCGCTTTCTTGCCGGCCTTCGCCAGGTATTCCAGGGCCTTCTCCCACTCCTGGCCCTCGTAGTAGTGGTGGGCCAGCGTCTCGTAGTGCTCCGGCAGCCTGTCGGCGTACAGCTCTTCGATCGCCGCCGCCACGATGCGGTGCAGCGCTTTCCGCCGTTCCAGCAGCAGCGTGGAGTAGGCCACGTCGTGGGTGAGGGCGTGCTTGAACATGTAAGACAGCTCGGGGAAGTACGTCTTCTCGTAGATCAGCTCCAGCGACTTCAGCTCCGCCAGCAGGTCGTCCAGCTTCGCCTCGACGTCCGAGATGCGCTCCAACAGCCGGACGGTAAACTCGCGGCCGATGACGGAGGCGAGCTGGATCGCCTCCTTGGCCTGGCGCTCCAGCCGGTCGATGCGGCTCAGGATGACCTCTTGGATGGTGTCGGGGACGCGCACCTGCTCGATCGGACGTTCCACGGCGTAGGTTCCATTGGTCCTGCGCAGCACCCCCGTTTCCACCAGCGAGTTGGTGACCTCCTCGCTGAAGAAGGGGTTGCCCTCCGCCTTAGTGGTGATGAGCTGCTGGAGCTGCTGCGGCAGCGTGGCCACCTGGAGCACCCGCTCAGCCATGGCCGCGCTCTCCTCCGGCGGCAGGTGGCCCAGGGCCAGGCGGCTGTAGTAGGTGCGCTCGCCCAGGGAGTGAGCGAAGCCGGGGCGGTAGGTGAGGACCAGCAACACGGGAGCGGAGGATACGACGTCCACCAGGGCGGCCAGCGCCTCCTCTGTCTTCTCGTCGATCCAGTGCAGGTCCTCCACGACAACCACCAGAGGCTGCCGCCGGCTCTCCTGAAGGAGCAGCGCCCGCAGGCCATCGAAGATGCCGGCCCGCCGCTCCAGGGGGTCCATGGCCGTTACGGCGGCGTCGCCGGGGTCGACGTTGAGCAGATACTTGAGGTAGGGGACGGTGGCCCGCGCCGCCTCCTCCCAGCCGGCAGTGCCCTCGTCAACCTTGTGGATGATGGCGGCGTCGTTGTCACCCTCCTCGACCCCGAAGTCGCGCTTCAGGATGTCGATAGCGGGCAGGTAGGGGATGTTCTTGCCGTAGGAGATGCAGTGGCCCTCCAGCCAGGTGACGCCCTCATCCAGGGTGGAGCGGCGAAACTCCAGGAGGAGACGTGACTTGCCGATGCCCGCCTCGCCGGAGACGGACACCACCTGCCCCTGACCCCGCTTCGCCTGCTCCAGATAGCCCCTGAGCACTGTCTGCTCCTGATCGCGGCCAACGAAGGGGGTGAGGCCCCGCTCTGCCGCCGCCTCGAAGCGGGTGCGCACCGCCGTCTCACGCACCACCCGGTAGGCCACCACCGGCTCCGCTTTCCCCTTCACTGTCAGCGCCCCCAACGACTCGCACTCGAAGTAGTCCTGCACCGCCCGATAGGTGTCCTCGCTGAGGTAGACGGTGCCCGGCTCCGCCAGCTCCTCCATCCGCGACGCCAGGTTCACCGTGTCACCCAGGGCCGTGTAGTCCATGTCCAGGTTGTCGGAGATCTTGCCGACTACTACCGGGCCGGTGTTGAGGCCCACGCGGAAGCGGCACTCGATGAAGTGGCGCTGCTTGACGTCGGCGGCGTACTCATCGAGCGACTTCTGCATCTCCAGGGCGGCGGCGACAGCGCGGCGGGCGGCGTCCTCGTGGGCGATGGGAGCGCCGAACAACGCCATGACGCCGTCCCCCCTGAACTGGGTGATCGTGCCCTCGTAGCGGTGGACGGCGTCCATCATCCGGCCCAGGCAGCCCTGCATCAGGTCGTAAACCTCCTCCTCGTCCAGCCGCTCGGAGAGAGGGGTGAACCCAAGAGCGTCGGCGAAGAGGACGGTGACGGTGCGGCGTTCGCCCTCCAGGCTGGCGCGGTCACGGAGGATCTTCTCCGCCAGGTGGGGCGGCGTGTAGGAGCGGGGGTCAGTCGCTGCGGCCGGCTTCGCGGGTTCGATAAGACTTTGGCCGCATTCGCCACAGAACCGCTCGCCTGGCTCGTTGCGAGCGCCGCAGGAGGCACAGGCCAGCGCTAGCTCCGCGCCGCATTCGGCGCAGAACTTTCGATCAGGTCGGCTCTCATGCCCGCACGATGGACAAACCACATCCCCCCGCCTCTCCAGCCAGGAATCTCTTAGCAGCGTTGATAATATGCCACCGACTCACCGAAGCGGTCAACCCTCGACAGCCCTAACGCCGGATGCTACCCTGTCGGCATCGTGGCCGACCTCGTTCTC
>CAJXNA010000297.1 GCA_913056415.1 uncultured Chloroflexota bacterium
GGGACGGCGGTGAACCTGGCGGCGCGGATCGCCGCGCAGGCGGCGGGCGGTGAGGTGTTGGCCTCGGACGTGGTGCGGCAGTTGGTGGCTGGCAAGGACTTCCTGTTCGCCGACAGAGGCGAGACGGCGCTACGGGGGTTCGAGGAGCCGGTGCGGCTGTACGAGGTGAGGTGGCGGGAGGACGGCTGATGATCAAGCTCGTCTATTGTCTGCGCCGCCTTCCCCACCTTTCGCGGGAGGAGTTCCAGCGTTACTGGCGGGAGACCCACGGCCCGCTGGTGCGGAGTCGCGCCCAGGCGCTGCGAATCCGGCGCTACGTCCAGGTGCATACGCTGCAGGGTTCGATAAACGATGCCCTCCGTCAGAATCGCGGCGCGCTTGAGGCTTACGATGGCGTCGCCGAGCTGTGGTGGGAGAGCGTCGAAGATTTCGCGACGGCCACGGCCTCGCCCGAGGGCCGGAAGGCCGGCGAGAGCTCCTCGAAGACGAGCGGCGCTTCATCGACATGGAGCGGTCTGCCCTCTGGGTCGCTCAGGAGCATCCCATCGTGGAGACCCCGTGAACTTCGCCAAGCGCATCGAGAAGCTGCCGCCGTACCTGTTCGCGGAGATCAGCCGCAAGATCGCGGAGAAGCGGTCGCAGGGGGTGGACGTCATCTCGTTCGCGATCGGCGACCCGGACCTGCCGACGCCGGAGCACCTGATAGAATCGCTGCGGGAGGCCTCGCTCGACGCTGCCAACCACCGCTATCCGGAGACCGCGGGGCTGCCGGAGCTGCGGGAGGCGATCGCCCGCTGGTACGAGCGCCGGTTCGGGGTGTCTCTGGACCCGCAGCGGGAGGTGCTGCCGCTGATCGGCTCCAAGGAGGGGATAGGACACATCGCTCTGTGCTTCATCGACCCCGGTGACGTGGCGCTGGTGCCGGACCCGGGCTACCCCGTGTACGCGGTGGGGACGATGTTCGCCGGCGGCGAGGCGTACTACCTGCCGCTGAGGGAGGAGAACGGCTTCCTGCCGGACCTGGAGGCGGTGCCGGCAGATGTCCTGCGCAAGGCGAAGGCGCTGTGGCTGAACTACCCGAACAACCCCACGGGCGCGGTGGCAGACCTGGCGTTCTTCGAGCGGGCGGCGGCGTTCGCGCGAGAGCACGGGCTGGCGGTGCTGCACGACGGCCCCTACTCCGAGGTGGCGTTCGACGGCTACCGGCCGCCGAGCTTCCTGGAGGCGGAGGGCGCGCGCGAGGTGGGGATCGAGTTCCACTCGCTCTCCAAGTCGTACAACATGACGGGCTGGCGGGTAGCGATGGCGGTAGGGAACGCGGAGATCATCGACGCCCTGATGCGGGTGAAGTCCAACCTGGACTCCGGCATACCGCAGGCGATCCAGCGAATGGCGATCGCGGCGCTGGACGGCCCGCAGGGCGCCATCGAGGAGCACAACCTCGCCTACCAGCGGCGGCGTGACCGGCTGGTGTCGGCACTGCGTGGGCTAGGGCTGCGGGTGAGTCTGCCCAAGGCCAGCCTCTACGTCTGGGCGCGGGTGCCGGACGGCACGACCAGCGTGCAGTACGCCACCCGGCTGCTGGACGAAGCGGGCGTGGTGGTGACGCCGGGCGTCGGCTACGGCCCTAGCGGCGAGGGGTATGTGCGGCTGTCGCTCACGATACCGGACGAGCGGCTGGAGGAGGGAGTGCGCCGGCTGGAGGCGCTACGGTTGTAGGCTGGTCTAGCCCGTCGCCCGCTTGCCGGCTTGCTTGGGCGAGATGTGGCCTGCTTCCAACAGCCAGCGGATCGTGTCGGTAAAGGTGTCACGTGGATCGCGCGGGGCGAACCCCAGCTCCTCACGCGTGCGCGAGTCGTCGTAGTGGGCCTCCAGGCTGAGGAAGTAGAAGCCTTCGAAGTTCAGCGGCAGGCGGAACGGCAGGACGTGTTGGGCCAGGTCGGCGAGGCGGCCTACCGGCATCAGGTACCGAGCGGGCACCGTACGAGTGGGTAGCTTGCGTCCGGTCACTTCAGCGAGCGCCAGGACGATCTGTTTCAAGTCCATGTAGGTGCCGGCGGCCAGGTAGCGCCGCGGCCCGCGCCCCGCTTCCATAACCGCTGCGTGGATCTGCGCTACGTCTCTCACGTCGACGACCTGAAACCCGCCTGAGGGGAGCACGGGGAACTGCCCCTTGAGGACCGCTGCCGCCAGCCGGCTGCTCTCCCCGAAGTGGGGGTCATGCGGCCCCCACACCCCGGTGGGATAGGTGATGACGATGGGGGCGTCGTCCTCCTGGTACTTCCGCGCCACCTTCTCGGCCTCGGCCTTGGATCTGATATAGGCGCCGAGAGGCGCCTTGACCGGCGAGTCGGTCGTGAGCACCTCGCCGTTAGGCGGCAGCAACGCTCCGCCGGTGGAGACGTAGACGATGGGGTCCAGCCCCAGCCGGATCGCCGTGCTCAGCACCAGGTCGGTGCCGCGGACGTTGGTTTCCCGGATGCGCTTCGCCTCGTG
>CAJXNA010000298.1 GCA_913056415.1 uncultured Chloroflexota bacterium
TCAACCTCTCCAGCCTGCGCAGCTCCAAGGAGCGGCTCACCGCCGGCGGCCTCGCCTCCGGGCCGGTCTCCTTCATGCGCGGCGCCGACGCCATCGCCGGCACGATCAAGTCCGGCGGCAAGACCCGCCGCGCCGCCAAGATGGTGATCCTCAACGTCGACCACCCGGACATCGAGGAGTTCGTCGACTGTAAGTCGAAGGAGGAGCGCAAGGCGTACGCCCTGGGCGAGGCGGGCTACGACGTCTCCCTGGACGGCGACGCCTGGATCTCCATCCAGTACCAGAACGCCAACAACTCCGTCCGCGTCAGCGACGAGTTCATGCGGGCCGTCCTGGACGATCAGGAGTGGCAGACGCACTACGTCACCACAGGAGAGCCCGCCAAGACCTACCGCGCCCGCGACCTGATGCGCCGGATCGCCCAGGCCGCCTGGGAGTGCGCCGACCCCGGCATGCAGTACGACACCATCATCAACGACTGGCACACCTGCGCCAACAGCGGCCGCATCAACGCCTCCAACCCCTGCTCAGAGTACATGCACCTGGACAACTCCGCCTGCAACCTCGCCTCCATCAACCTCCTCAAGTTCCTCGACGAGGCCGGCGAATTCGACATCGAGGCGTACCGCCACACCTGCGCCGTCATGATCACCGCCCAGGAGATCCTCGTCTCCAACTCCTCCTACCCCACGGAGAAGATCGAGCAGAACGCCAACGACTACCGCCAGCTCGGCCTCGGCTACTCCAACCTGGGCGCCCTCCTCATGTCGCTCGGCATCCCCTACGACTCCGACGAGGGCCGCTCCTGGGCCGGCGCTCTCACGGCGATCATGACCGGCCAGGCGTACGCCACCTCCGCCACGATCGCCGCCCGTATTGGCCCGTTCGCCGGCTACGAGCGCAACCGCGAGCCGATGCTAGGCGTCATCGAGAAGCACCTCGCCGAAGTCCACAAGATCGACGAGACGAATGCCCCCACTCCACTCGTGGCGGCGGCGCGCGAGGCCTGGGACGAGGCGCTCGCCCTGGGCCGGGAGTACGGATATCGCAACTCCCAGGCGACGGTTCTCGCCCCTACGGGCACCATCAGCTTCATGATGGACTGCGACACCACCGGCATAGAGCCGGACATCGCCCTCATCAAGTACAAGACGCTGGTCGGCGGCGGTCTCATGAAGATCGTGAACACCGCCGTCCCCGGCGCCCTCCGTCGCCTGGGCTACGGCGACGAGGCGACCGCCGCCATCCTCGCCCACATCGACGAGACCGGCACCATAGAGGGCGCCCCCGGCCTGCTGGAGGAGCACCTCCCCGTGTTCGACTGCGCCTTCAAGCCCCAGAACGGCAGCCGCACCGTCCACTGGCTGGGCCACGTCAAGATGATGGGCGCCGCCCAGCCGTTCATCTCCGGCGCCATCTCCAAGACCGTCAACCTGCCGGAAGAGGCCACCGTGGAGGAGATCGAGGAGGCGTACATAGAGGGCTGGAAGCACGGCCTCAAGTCCCTGGCCATCTACCGCGACGGCTCCAAGCGGGCCCAGGTTCTGAGCACCAGCAAGGACAACGGCGCCGAGACCGGGGAACATGAGGGCCGGCCCGTACGGCGGCGGTTGCCCGCCACCCGCACCTCGCTCACCCACAAGTTCTCGATTGAGGGGCACGAGGGGTACATCACCGCCGGCAGCTACGAGGACGGCACCCCGGGCGAGATCTTCGTCACCATGGCCAAGGAGGGGTCCACCCTCTCCGGCATGCTGGACGCCTTCGCCACCTCCATCTCCCTCACCCTCCAGTACGGCGTACCCCTGCGCGACATGGTGAACAAGTTCTCCCACATGCGGTTCGAGCCTTCGGGCCGAACGGAGAACGCCGAGATCCCCGTCGCCCAGTCCATCGTGGACTACATCTTCCGCTGGCTCGCCTCCCAGTTCCTCAGCGAGGAGGAGAAGGAGGAGTTCGGCGTGCTCTCGCCGGCCGTCAAGGCGAAGCTAATGGCCCAGGAGTACGACCCGCCGGCCTCCGCCGGCAACGGCAGCAGCTACAACAACGGCGGCCAGAGCGACGCGCCGCCCTGCGCCAACTGCGGCTGGATCATGGTCCGCCGCGGCACCTGCTACTGCTGCGACAACTGCGGCACGACGAGCGGCTGCAGCTAACCTAGCCAAACCTCCCTTTGGGCGGGAGGGGCCCCGATTCATCGGGGCCCTTCCTGTCTCTACCGCACGCGCCTCGCCGTTCCGGCCTTGACTTAATCTAACCTTAGCTCTGCGCCCTGTAACGGTTGTCAATGAGCGGGGCTCAGCCCCCTCGCTCCGCGCGGCCCGCCGCCTCGAAGGCGGCATTCATGTCTTCCATACTGCGGTATTTACCCGTGCCGAGGATCAGCCGAGAGTCGAAGTTCTTATCCGCTATGATCAGGAAATCGCCCATCTAGTAATCTCCTCTCTGGCCTACTTTAACCAGGCGCCTCGGGAAATATTCTCGTGTATCCACTC
>CAJXNA010000299.1 GCA_913056415.1 uncultured Chloroflexota bacterium
TGCACCGGCTGCGCACGCGGGCCCCGCCTCCCGGAAAGGAAGCCACGTGACCCGTCAGCGCCCGCTTTCATTCAGGGATGCTGGCACGGCTTCCATAAACGCTCCCGGAGATACAGACGTGTGCGCGATCAAGCGCCTTCCTCTGACATGAAGACGCAACGTTGTTCCAGCCAGTGATTCGGGACAATCGGTCGGTTATGCTGGCAGACAGATGATCGCGCTTATTCATGGAGCTGTGGGGGCGAGCTGCGGCATGGTGTTCCGGCGCCGCAGGGAAGCAGTCGCGGCAGCACTCATCTCGCACTTCGTGGTGGACGCGATCCGCCACGACGAACCTTTCGATGAGAGCTACGAAATGCGGCTCGACCTGATCGCACTGGACGGATTGTTGCTCGGGCTAGCGCTCGTTCTTGTGGGAAGGCGCCATGGACCCCTGTCCCCACAATTCCTCGGCGCCCTGGCCGGTGCCCTTCCCGACGCCGAGCATCTGCTTCTCAGGCCAACGCAGGAGCACGAGCCGAAAGTCCATGCCCAGTTCCCGCATGCCGTTTGGCCCTCCAAGCCGATAGGTCTCAGACGACAGTTCTTGATTGGCGCTGTAGCCTGGCTCGCGCTCCTTCTTCTGCCAACGCGTTTCTTGAGTGCAGCGGGCACAGCCGACGCGGGGAAAGCCTCGATCGCGGAGAACGTCGTAGGCGACGTACCCTGAGGCCGCCGTCGGTCGCTCAGGGTCATACTCCTTGCGGAACCGCGGCTCGACATCGAGGACAAACCGCATGATGGCCCCTCGGCCTCTAAAGACGGCCGCTACGTAGGAACCGCCCCAGGCGGCGGCTCCGTGACAGATGGCTGCCGAACGCCAGAAGGACTAGTGCTGCGGACCCTTCGCTCCACATGACCTGCGGATCGCGATAGTAACGGCGTAACATCTTCAGGCCCCACCTTTCCAAGCGCCGCTGCTTCCGGAAGCGAAAGCCGCCAAGTGGCCAGAAAAAAGTCCGCGGCGACAACATCACCTGGTCAGTGAGAATGTGTGTCACCACTCCCAGCCCAAGGCTCAGCAGTCCGTGACGCCGTCGACGGGCCAGTAGCGAGCCGGCCAGCACAAGACTAAGTCCAAACAGCAGCGTGTGACCATAAATGCGACCGCTGCCCAACTGCCTTCCCAGAAGATATATTCCCAGCGGCTTATCGATGAGGTCGGGTAACATGGTCCCCGCCGCGACAAGTCGATAGTCTATTGGATCCGCGTCGCGATCTTGGTTCTCGCCTATCTCCCAACCCACTGGCAAACCGCTCAGTAGACGTGCGCTACCCCAGGTGACTCCGGTGCCCAAAACCACATGCGTGAGCGGAAACACCCCTGTATCTTACGCGATTACCCGCCTTCGGTTGCCTGATGAACACTCGACCGGCGTTCGACCGATCGAACTTGGGCTTCTACGCCGGTCGCGATCGCCCGGCCCGCCAGCCGAGCAGCCAGGTTGGAGGGCGCTTCCTCCCGCACGTGTTATCTACAAGCGCTGCCGAGCGTTCCCAAGCGTTTAATGTCCATAGAGATATCCATCCCGTGCAATTGAGATACCGATTTCTCACCTGTACCTCGCGCTCCGCTCACGAGTAACCCTCCGATGGAGTGATCCCTCACCGTACACTCTGGTAGTCGTCGTAGATCGCATCCGGACACCAGCCGACCCCGTTGGTCTATCCGAAATAGTCAGGTTGCAGTCTAGTCAAATCTGTGCTATATTGTAGACGGTATGAATAATATTACTAAACTACATCGGGCTGATGGGCCGACCTGTCCGGCCCCAACTAAGACAGGCAAGCCGTGCCGCGGGAGACCGGGGGAGTCGGGCTACTGCTTTGCCCATGACCCAGCGGCGAAAGACAAGCGCGAGGCGGCGAGGGTCAAGGGAGGCGAGAACTCGTCCCACGCCGCCCGGTTGGAGAAGCTCCTGCCTAGCCGTCTTCGCCCAACGTTCGACCGGTTAGAGGCAGCGATGAAAGAAGTCCATGAGGGCCGCCTAGACCCCCGCCAGGCAACGGCGATGGCATCTCTTGCTGGCGCCATGGTGAAGGTGATTAAGGCGGGTGAGGAGGAGGCAAGCACAGACCTAGCCCCGCAATTCATCGTCAGCAACCTGAAGCAGTGGTATGCCGAACTCCGCTCGCTGCGGCAGTTGACGCCTAGACTGGAGGTGCCGCCGGAGGAGGTTGATAAGATGGAGGCAAACCTGGACGCCTTCGAGGAGCACTACGGCAGAAACATCAAGCGCCCGAAGGAGGTTCTGTGAGCCAACGCCGCCAGCGTGCCGCTCCCATTGCCCGTCGCTGACCCGTCGCTCGCCTGCGAACGCGGCAAGGGGCGTCGCACCTCGAACGGCCACTAAAGTCTTGGCGGACCCGCTCGCGCAGGGATGCGCTGTACCGCCTGAGTGGCTGCTGTAATAGCGGTTAGCAGGGAGGA
>CAJXNA010000300.1 GCA_913056415.1 uncultured Chloroflexota bacterium
GCTCTTTCGATCTGCGGGCGGACGGCGGCAGAGCCGGCGGAGGCCCAGGAGCGGGCGATTGAGGCTCGGCGACAGTTCGAGCCGGAGAACAGGTTAGTTGAGTAGTCTTGCTACAGGCGAACGGATCCAGTGCTCTGTACGACGGCCTCGAACGAGACCTTCTTTTCTAATCCATCCGGCGCGCTCGCAACTACTTCATACCGACCGGGGTGCGGCAGAGGAAAGCCGGCGTTGATAGCGATCATCGCCCTCTGGGAGACGCCCTCTCGCATGCCCGCTGGCCTTCCGACCTCAAACTCGCTGGATATGGCCGGTATGATCGCCTTTCCATCTTCATCCACCACTGTCACGCTCACCCGCTGCCGTCGGTTCGTATCCTCCCAGGGAACCAACAGCCCTATCGCGATGCCGATCTGCGTCTGAGCCGGGTAGGCACCGGTGGACCAGCGGTCCCAGCCACCGCCGAGCATATACATCTTACCGCTCACCGCCTGCACAGAATCGGCCAGAATGAGGAATTCGATCTCCATAACGCTTGACTCCTTCCTATCTACCTGCTATATTGTGTATTACAAAAGCTAAGCTGATTGTAATACATAAGTCGAGATAATGCAAGAGGGTGATGAGATTGAGGTCAGAACTTTTAAATGGGAGCCGAGAAATCTAGCTCACTGCGCACGCCACAGGGTGACGCCTATCGTAGTAGCCGAGGTTCAGAATGAAGCGCCGCTGTTCTTCCTCAACGACCCCGGCAAGACCGGCACCCACATGATGATAGGGCCAGACGCCAGCGGGCGGTTCTGGACGATTGTCATCCAGCCGACCGAAAACGAGGGTGAGTGGAAGGCGATAACCGGCTGGCCGAGCACGAACAGCGAAATTAACGAGTATAATGATGAGACCTAAAGGAAGAAGGAGCGACGACATGAGAGAGCAGGAGCTAGTCGAATATTTCGAGCGCCGCAAGGGCGACACTTCGACCTGGGGCAAGCCTGTGAAAGCCACTGTCAGCAAGGGAGGCAGCGTTGTCTTTTCGCTCAGGCTGGCACCGGAGGAACTGGAGCATCTACGCCAGGTCGCTGATGAGCAAGGCAGGAGCGTCTCCGACCTGATTCGATCGTCAGCCCTCACTGCTGCGGTGGAGCCTGATTCTGGCCCATCGCTGACCATGACCATCTGGAAAATATTCACTGGAAGGCCTGACTCGCCAGTGAACGACTTTGTAGATGCCGGGCTCGGGACCCAGAACACCGGCTCGAATCCGGCCTCAGAATCGCCCACCACCAGCGTCGCTGGGATCCCCTCCTAGCTCGTCGCCGTAGTCACGCCCGCCTTCTGCGTGCCACGGCACGGCGTGGGGCGACAATCGTAGCACGGCTTGACGACCATTTGGCGACGGCAGGCTCTCCCCCTACTAGGCTGTGCTCCCGGTTGCACCAGTTAACTTTCCAGAGTTGGTCCACCTTCCGCTACAAGGCTCCGATCTCCTCTAGGGCTTCGGGAGCGACGGACCGCCGTCGCGGTCGCACTCGTCGGCTCTCTCCCCCACGTGCGGCCGTGTCTTCCGCGCCTCCTCCTCGCGCTCGCGTGCCACGGCCCAGGCCAGTTCCTCAACGGAATATGGGTACATTGCGGAGTCCTCCTTGCTGGTGAGACGACTTCGTGGCGAACGCCTGCGGGGACGCAACGAGTGTCAACGTCAATACACGATGGGTTTGAAGCTGGCCGCGGTCGCGCGTACCATCACGCGCTCAGTTGGCAGCTTCATACATCCTAACGCGCACTCAGGCCAATGGTTACTGGCGTGTCTCCACCGGCACCCACCTTTGACAGCCGCCCAGCAGGCGCACAATCGCGGCGGCGGCCGCTCCGGCCCCCTAGCCAGTCGCGTATAATCGGCGGCGTCGAATGGAGATGCTGTGGGTGCGACAAGGTTCCTGATACTAGCGGCCGTCCTGCTGCTCATAGTCTGGAGCGCCTCGGCTACAGGCTTCCTGCGGCGAGCCCCCGCCTTAGTGGGATACCTGGTCGCCGCGGTGTTCATCTTCAGCGCTGTGCGTGCTGGCCTCAGCATCGCTATCATCGCCTTCGACCTGTCACCCATCTCATACCTGATTCCAATATCACTCGGGGTCTTGGCCTGGTGGTTGAGGCCTGGACGCGGCCTATCGGGCGGCTAGCGCCGCGTTGACAGCCGCCCAGCCCAGGCGCACAACTTCGGCGGCGCTGATAACCTAAGCGGCTCTGAAGGCGTTTAATCATTCGGTGCAGCAATTGCACCACCCTCCCCAAGGGTAGCCCCTCGACGTGGCCGTTGACGTCAACCATAAACATCCACGCCGGGGGGTTCTTCTTTCGTCGTTGGCAGCCGCCTGACCCAGGCGCCCAATCACGGCGGCGCCCACAACGTAGCTCGCCCTGAGCACCTGAGCTAGCGCGACGGGGGAGTCGAGTGTTACAAGACGCGG
>CAJXNA010000301.1 GCA_913056415.1 uncultured Chloroflexota bacterium
GACTGCGTACCTGGCGGGGATGGTGGGTCGGGGGGTGGCGGAGGAGCGGCAGATGCCCCTGGGCGGCCGCATTGGCCGCTGGCTACGGCGGGCGGCGGGCCGGATCGATTGGCTTATGGCACACTACGGGTTCCTGACGTTGCTGGGCCTATCGGCGGTGCCGAACCCGCTGTTCGAGTTCGCGGGGATCACGGCGGGGGCGGTGAGGATGAACTTCTGGCGCTTCCTCCTGGCGGTGGCGATAGGGAAGACGACGCGGGTGATCATCCTGGTGATAGTGGGGCAGGCGTTCCTGGACCTGTTCGAGATCTAGGTTGACGGTCGCTCCAACGACCTGATATCGTACCGTCAATTGACCCGCCCGCCCGAGGGTTTTAAGGTTTCAGGGGGACAGCCCCTGAAACCCCCGGCCCTTCGGCTCGGCCTCCGGCCTCGCTCAGGGGCTGAGCCCGCTGCACTCTCCCGGTTGGGTCCGTGGGGCGCACCTTGCCCTCATTGTGTTGGCGTAGCCGGCGCCTCAAGTCGGAAGTTATGCCGGTGTATAGGCGACAGCTTTGCCGCTCCGGAGGATGTAAACTCCGTAGATGGCTGCCACCCGCAGGATGAGAGGGCGCAACTGGCGGAGGGAGTGGGATTCGCCCAGACGGGCGGGCGTCCGCCCGAACCCACGAGGGAGCTTTCACCCCCTACCCGCTTAGCAGGCGGGCCCAGACGGGCGGGCGCACGCGGCTGCTATGCGTTGTTCAGTCGTCCTGGTCAGAGGTCTTCCAGTTTCGGCGCTGTGTCGCGAGTTGCTGTTTTAACACGCCGCCCTCTGGCGTTTTGAAGTAGGCTTTCTCGGGCGAGCGCTTTGGTCTTCGTCTCGAATGTTTCGGTGTAGACAAGGAAGAGAGGGCATCGAGTTCGTGTGGAACGGACCTTGCCTGAGTTGTGCTCGCGAATACGGCGTCTGAGATCAGAAGTCACGCCCGTGTAGAAACGGGAGTCCTTGGAGCCCTGCAGCACGTAGACCCAGTACAAGTCCGGGTGAACCTCCGAGGAGAGCGAGGGGAGAAGGGTGGCGGAGGGAGTGGGATTCGAACCCACGAGGGAGCTTTCACCCCCTACCCGCTTAGCAGGCGGGCGCACTCGGCCACTATGCGATCCCTCCGCGTGCGGCCACGCTAGCAGTATAGCAAACGGGTCAGCGGGGAAGGTCTCGACCTCTCGTTCAGAACCGTTCTCCAGGTGTCAGCCTGAGCCCGTCGGCTCCGCTCAGGATGTCTGAGGAACCTGAGATTCTTCTCCGCCCTAGGCGGATCAGAATGACAGAGGCGGTTCCCCCTAGTCTGTGGGTTTGCAGGGCGTGGAGCGGGAGGGGGCGAATCTAGCCGACGGCGGTGTCCGCGGTCTCCATCAGCTCTACAGGCTGGAAGAGCTTCTTCTGGAGCGCCTCCCGCGGCGGGTCGATGTAGATGGCGCTCCAGCCGCAGGCGTCCTCGCAGAGGCGGCAGCCGGTGCAGCGCTTCTCGATCACCTTGGCGACGCCGAAGAAATCGCCTACCTGCTCGCCTGAGGTGTCCAGCACCAGGGCGTCGAAGGGGCAGATGTGGATGCAGAGCTCGCAGCCGGAGCCGATGCAGTTGTCTTCGATGACGATCGCCTTGGGCCACTCGCGGCGGGGGAACTCTTTCAAGACCTCGCCGGTTTCGTCGAGGATGCACTCTACGGGGCAGACGACGCCGCAGGCGCCGCAGTCGATGCAGAGCTCAGGGTCGATGATGTGGATGCTGTTGCGGTCGCCGGTGATGGCTTCGGTGGGGCAGCGTTTGGTGCAGGCGGTGCAGCCGATGCAGGTATCGATGATCTTGTAGGACATAGGCTACCTTTCGCTACTTAGTATACGAAGGCGCAGGCGAGTTGAGCAAGCGGATTATTCGTTTTTGGGCTGTTGCCGTGGGGTCTAGGGAAGATCGAAGGCGAAGATATCGTTGCCGCCCAGGCCGTAGGCGCTGCCGTCGAAGAGAAGCGTGAAAGAGGAGCACGACGTGTTCGTGCCGGTGCCAGTTGTGTTGCAGACGAAGATGTCCTCGTCGGCCCCGGACAGGCCGCTGGTGCTGAAGTTGCCGGTGGTGGAGAGATAGATGTCGCCGCCGCTGACCGCCAGAGCGTCCACGTCCTCGCCGTTGCCGCTCAGGGCCACATCGCTACCGTCGAAGTAGAGGGCCCAACTGCCTAGGGTGCTGTCGCCGAGCAAGCTAGGCGTGAACGCCAGGATGTCCTCATCCCTGCCGGAGAGGCCGTTGGTCCTGAAGCTGCCGGTGGTGGAGAGCAGAAGCGTCCCGTCGGGCAGGAGCTCTACCGAGTCCACATCCTCGCCGCCAGAGGCCAGCCCCACATCGCTGCCGTCGAAGTAGAGGGTCAATGACCCACAGGCCGTGTTGGGCCCGGTAGTCGGTGAGAGATCGGAAGAGCGT
>CAJXNA010000302.1 GCA_913056415.1 uncultured Chloroflexota bacterium
GTGCGGATGATGCGGGAAGATAACCTGCTGGCGGTGAAGCGACGGCGGTTCGTGGTCACGACCGATTCGAAACACAGTTTGGAGGTGTACCTCAATCTAGCCAGTCGAATGAGGCTGACGGGGATGGATCAGCTGTGGGTAGCCGACATCACCTACATTCGGTTGAAGGCCGAGTTTGTCTATTTGGCGGTGATCCTCGATCGTTTCTCTCGCAAGGTGGTGGGCTGGGCGTTGGATCGAACGCTGGCGAGCCGGCTGACGATCGCAGCCCTGGAGCAGGCGACCGCGCAACGACGGCCGCGACCAGGTCTGGTTCATCACTCGGACCGAGGACTGCAGTACGCCTGCGGAGAATACGTGGCCATCTTGGAGAAGTACAGGATAGTTCCGAGCATGAGCCGTCCAGCAAACCCGTACGACAATGCCAGCTGCGAAAGCTTCATCAAAACCCTGAAACGGGAGGAAATCTACGCCAACCAATACGATGACCTAGAGCACTTGCGGACGAACATCGAAGAATTCATCGAGCAGTATTACAATCGGCAGCGATTGCACTCGGCCCTGGGCTACCGATCTCCCCTTCGCGTTGACTTGCCTGCGGGTGGGGCCTAGCATGGCGGGGAACGGGGGGAGTTCTCCCCACGACTGAAACTCCGTCATCAGTCCCGCGCATGATTCACTGCGGAGTCTTTGAGGTCGATCTGCAAGCGGCAGAGCTGCGCAAGAACGGCGTCAAGGTTAAGCTCCAAGAGTAACCCTTCCAAATTCTGTCCTTGTTGCTGGAGCGCCCCGGCAAGGTAGTGACGCGGGATGAGATTCAGCACAAGCTCTGGTCAGAAGATACCTTTGTGGACTTCGAGCACAGCCTGAACGCAGCCGTAGCCGCGCGAGGGGGGCTATTGGCAAGGGTCAGCCAGCGCTCCGCGACACTCCCGCCAGCCGGCTGTGGTGACAGCCACCGCTCCCCCCGTACCGCTGTAGTTGATGGTCGGGTTGCCGCTAATGCTCATGAACCCATCTGCGTCGAGTACGATCGGGTTGATACCGCCCGGATTAGGATAGGGAGTGTCGTCCTCATTGTAGGCGAAGACCTGACCATTTATGGTGGGATTGCCGGAAAAGTTTATCTGGTGCCCGGCATAGTGGATGCCTTCGTAGGTAGTGCCCGGATTGCCGCTGATTTTCAGGTCGGTGCCGGCGACCATAGAGTAAGCCTTGCCACCGATAGTTAGGTCAGGAGTCAAATTGGGGTTGCCCGAAATATCGATCCAGCCGTCTGCAATCAGGGTGAGGGAAATGGGGGGTGAGCCGGGAGGGCCACCCGAGCCCGGGTTGCCCGATAAGTTGATGTTGCTGTCCTGCGCGTAGTAAGTGCCAGGCGGAATATCGTTTCCTGCGACCCAGCGTTTATTACCGGGGTCCCAGGACCAATCGTTCCAGTCGCCGGCGGTGGCATCGCCAATGATGGTCCCCGCCTGATCTCGAATCACCCCGTCGGATCCCAAAATGTAGTCTGCGTTGGCGGCGCCGAGGGCGGCAGAATTGATCTCCGGAATCGGAGTCACCGCCTCGCCCTCCCGGATGTCCGCCGGGCTGTCATACCCTACGTAGGGAGGCCTGTCACAACCTGAGCCGGTTTCCCCTTTGGTGATATCGACCACCGTCTCGGAAGTGCTGAAAAAGTCCTCCGCGCAGGGTGACCCGTTAATATCCAGGGTTCCGTTGGCGTGGACCGCGCCCCCCAACCCAGTAATGTGCGGATTGCCGTTGATCCTCAAAGGACCATTGGTCACCACCGCAGGCAGCGGAACAGTCCTAATGATGATTTCAACCGTGGCAGTGGAATTGTCGCGTCCGAAGCCAGTGGAGACAACTCGGATGAGGCCGTTGGCGTCGTTGTTCGGGTCGGCGTCCGGGAGCAAGGGAGGAGCAAGGGGGGCGGTGGATTCGACCAGGTGGTCATCGCAAACCCGGACCACATAGCGATCCTCGTCGGGATCCGCCGGGCTAGGAGGAACAAAGAAGGGTTGGCCACCGCTTCCGTCGGCGAGGTTCACAGCGGGAATAGCATCGGCGGGCACCAAGGGAGCCGGGAGAGGAACGACGCCCAGGGCGTTCAGGTTGCTCAACTCGTCGCCGTTGCAGGCGATTCCGTCTCCCGCCTGGAGAAAGACATCAAAGTCCTCTGTGGGTGGAGGCGGGTAGGCGAGAATAACCGCCTTGGCGTGTTCGATGCCTGACTCCGCGATGTAGAGGGCCTCCGTCCCCTCGCGCTCGTTGGTGGTGATGGTCACGGCCACAATACCGTTAGCCGTCAACGCCAAACCGAGCAGAGTAATCAAGAGCAGAGCAAAGATTGCGGTAACCAGGGCGATGCCCTGTTCACCCGCGCTACCCGTGAGGCAGCCCTTGCGGGACATTGCGCTGCTCA
>CAJXNA010000303.1 GCA_913056415.1 uncultured Chloroflexota bacterium
CCGCGACAGGCTGAAGCCTGTCCCACGGCAGGACGGCGAGCTAGCCCGCGGCCTTCGCCTCGGCCTTCGCCTTAGCGGCGGCTTTCTTCTTCTCGAACGTGTACTCGCCTTGCCCGTCCGGGCCGTCGGCGTGGCCCACGAGCGCGGTATCGCCCTCGGCGAACTCGCCCGCCAGGATGCGACGCGATAGCGGGCTGGCCACCCGCCGCTCGATGGTGCGGCGCAGAGGCCGCGCCCCGAACACGGCGTCGAACCCCTCCTTCACCAGCGCCTCCTTCGCCGCCTCCGTCAGCTCCAGGCCGATGCGACGCTCCGCCAGCCGCTCCCGCACGTCGCCCAGCAGCAGCTCCACGATCCGCTTCAGGTCGTCCTCCGTCAGCGGGTCGAACACTATCGTCTCATCGATGCGGTTGAGCAGCTCCGGCCGGAACGTCTTGCGCAGCGCCTTCTCCACCTCGCTCTTCTGCTTATCCTTCTCCGACTGGCTAGGCTTGCCCGAAGGCACAAAGCCCAGGGGCGTCCGCTGGAACTCCTCCGTGCCCAGGTTGGAGGTCATGATGATCACCGTGTTGCGGAAGTCCACCGGGCGGCCGTGGCCGTCCGTAAGGCGGCCGTCCTCCAGGATCTGGAGGAGGATGTTGAACACCTCCGGGTGCGCCTTCTCGATCTCGTCGAACAACACGACGCGATAGGGCCGGCGCCGCACCAGCTCTGTGAGCTGGCCGCCTTCCTCGTAGCCAACGTAGCCCGGCGGCGCCCCGATGAGACGGGACACGGTGTGCCGCTCCTGGTACTCGCTCATGTCCATCCGGATCATCGCGTCCTCGTTGTCGAACATGAAGGCGGCGAGCGCCCGCGCCAGCTCCGTCTTGCCCACACCCGTAGGACCCAGGAAGACGAAGCTGCCGATGGGCCGGCGCGGGTCCTTGAGCCCCGCGCGGGCGCGGCGGATCGCTTCGGAGATGGCGCTGATCGCGGTCTCCTGGCCGATCACCCGCTCGTGCAGCCGCTCCTCCATCTGCAACAGCTTCTCGCTCTCGCCCTCCAGCATGCGGGCGACGGGGATGCCGGTCATCTTGGCCACCAGCTCCGCGATGTCCGACTCCTCCACGTTCATGCTCTCCACGTGGTCCTTCTCCCAGCCGGAGCGCAGCTGCTCGTACTCGGCGCGGATGCTCTCCAGCTCCGTCTTGATGTGGGCGGCCGCCTCGTACTCCTCGCGCTGAACGGCGGCCTCCGCCTCGCGCGCCAGCTTGTCCACCCGCTCCTGGAGGCGGCGTACCTCCGGCGGCATGCTCTGCGCCTCGATTACGTGCTTGGAAGCCGCCTCATCGATCAGGTCGATCGCCTTGTCCGGCAGGTGACGGTCCGCGATGTAGCGGTCGGACAGGCGCACCGCCGCCTCGATCGCCTCGTCGCCGATCTTCACCTTGTGATGAGCCTCGTAGCGCGGCCGCAACCCCTTCAGCATCTCGATCGTGTCGTCCAGGCTGGGCTCGTCCACATAGACGGGGGCGAAGCGGCGCTCCAGGGCGGCGTCCTTCTCGATGTGCTGGCGGTAGTTGTCCAGGGTGCAGGCGCCCACGCACTGGAGCTCGCCGCGGGCCAGGGCGGGCTTCATCATGGTGGAGGCGTCGATAGCGCCTTCGGCGGCACCGGCGCCCACCACCTGGTGGATCTCGTCGATGAAGACGATAATCTCCCCCTTCGCCCGCTTGATCTCGTCCATGACCGCCTTCAACCGCTCCTCGAACTCGCCGCGGAACTTGGAGCCGGCCACCATGGCGCCCATGTCCAGCGCCAGCACCCGCTTATCCTTCAGGTTCTCCGGCACGTCGCCGGCCACGATCCTCTGCGCCAGCCCCTCAGCGATGGCGGTCTTGCCGACGCCCGCCTCGCCGATGATCACCGGGTTGTTTTTGGTGCGGCGGTTCAGCACCTGCATCACCCGCTTGATCTCGTCCTCGCGGTGCATGACGGGGTCCAGCTTGCCCTGACGCGCCGCCTCCGTCAGGTCTATGCTGTAGCGCTCCAGGGCGCGGTACTTGGACTCCGCCGTGGGGCTGTCCACGCGAGCGCCGCCGCGCACCTCCTGCAGGGCACGGTATATCTTCTCCTTATCGATGCCGAACTGGCCCAGGATGCGCGCCGCCTCACCCTCACGCTCGTCGACGATGGCGATGAGGAGGTGCTCCACGCCCACGTACTCGTCCTTCAGCCGCTCCGCCTCCGCGTTAGCCGCCTCCAGCATTCGCACGATGCGCGGCGTCGTGTATATCTGGACCACGTCGTAGGCGAGCTTGGGCGCCTTGGCCAACGCCTGACCCACGGCCTCGCGCAGCCTGGCGCCGTCCACCTTGAGCTGCTCGAAGATGGAGGACGCGACGCCGCCCTCGTGGGTGACCAGCGCCATGAGGACGTGCTC
>CAJXNA010000304.1 GCA_913056415.1 uncultured Chloroflexota bacterium
GACGCTCTTCCGATCTGAACACCATGGCCCGTGCGCTGTCGGCCACGGTGACGCCGTTGAAGACGACGCGGACACGGGCGGGATGCGCCTCGAAACTGACGGTGTAATCCGGCGTGACGGCGTGTCCCGACGGGCCCTCACGCGCCTTGGCTCCGGCCGACAATGCCTGGCTTCCTTCCCTTCAATGGCCGCCGGGTGAGTGGATGGGGCGGACAAAAGCGCCCAGCGGCCGGGCGTCAGGCCGCCTGTTTCACAGTTCCTCGTCGACCTTGGAGCCGGCGGCGTCCCCGTTCCGCTCCGCCTGCTTTTTGTAGGCCGCCGCCGGTCCTTTCGGTGCCGGCTCCGCCGGGGCTTGCGCTTCCGGCGCGGCCTTGGGCGAAACGTGGCGCCCCATCAGTGTATCCTGGAAAGCCATTAGGATAAGGTAGATGATCTGACGGGCCATCACTTGGGGCCCGTTACCGGGCAGCTCTCCCTTGTCGGTGTAGCGTTGGAGGACGGTGGTGAGGGCGCTCTCCCAGAGGTCCACCAAGCGGCGGTACTGCTCAAGGGCGGACTCATCGCCGCCCAACCCCTCCATGATGATCAGACGCAGGAAGTCGCGGTTCTCGTCCATGATGTTGATCGCCCCCCTGGTCATCCAGAGGAGAGTCTCCCGCAGCGGGAAATCGGCGGAAACGCGCTCTAACTGCTGGAGCCCGGCGACAAAGCCTCGCTCCTCGACAAGCGCCTCGAGCACCTCGCGTTTGGACTGGAAGTGGTAATAGATGGCGGCGTCGGTTATGCCCGCCTCGCGGGCGATGTCCCGGACCGTGGTGCGGGCGAAGCCCCGTCTGGAGAATAGATGCAGCGAGGCGTCAAGGATCTGCTTGCGCGTATGTGGGCCGCGGCGGGTTTGTCTGGTGCCGCCGGTCTTGTTGGAGGCGGTGGTATTGGCTTTCATGCAGGCTATGACGCTTTAGTGGCGGTGCTTGCAACTTAGCATTGCCACTCCTCTAGGGTCAATAGCGGGCCCTGCCAGTGGCATTGCGACGGCGATTGACGCAATCGGATCGATGTACGTCCTAGGCGGCAGATGATCGCTTGACAAGTCAGATAGGGCGTGCTACAAATTAATTACCTTAGCAGTTGCTAACTTTGCGGGCTGCCAATCCGGAGGTCTTTGCATGGCCATAGATGCTGACACGTTGCAGAAGCTGCATAGCGAAGCGGAGGTCCCTGAGCTAGATCTTAGCTGGCTCAATCTGGGCGAGGAGAGTCATTGGGGTATACGCGCCAAGCCCGGCAAGCGTGGCCTCACCCTGGATGAGATCGAGATCGGCCCTTACGGCGAGGTGCCGGAGCACACCGATAACCGCAGCCTGAAGCCACGCGGCGCCTTCGCCCGACCTGACGCGCCCCGCCTGCCTGCCACCTATACCAACAGCGCCGATACCTATTCGGCGAACACTCGCCTTCTCTACGAGGAGGGGGTGCAGCGTCAGTGGTCTTCGGCTACCGACATTCCCTGGGAGAGCATCGAGCCCCTTCCAGACGATATGGAGCGGGCGATGTGCCAGCTCTGCACCTTCCTTACCGAGGTGGAGTTCATCGCTGGCGACACGCCTGCCCAGTGGCTGCCGAAGATCAACAGCGAGCACCATGAGGTTAAGCTGTTCCTTCTCTCCCAGATCATGGACGAGGCGCGGCACCTGGATGTGTTCCGCAAGCGCGCCCTGGCCAATGGCGGCGGACTCCTCTCCTCACTCCCGCAGGATGGCCTGCGTGTGATCATTGAGGCCAAGGACTTCACGGAGATGTCTGCCATCATGCACGTGGCCGCCGAAGGCTTCGTCCAGTCCCTATTCCGCATGGGTGAGTACATTGGCCAGAACGAGGCTGAGAAGCGCATCTTCCGGCTCTGCGGCCAGGACGAGTCTCGCCACCTAGGCTTCGGCGTGATGCACCTGAAGCACGTCATAGATACGGAGCCCTGGCGGCGGGAGGAGATCCACCACTACCTGGACAAGGTTGAGTTAACGCTGGCGCCTGACCCCACCGATGACGCCGGATCCTTCGTCCTGTTCGAGGCGCTGGCGATCCTCATGGGCGGCGGCGTTAACAACTTCGACAAAGGCATCCAGATGTCGCTGGCAGTGCAGCGAAAGCGCGTGAACGAGTACATGCACCGCCTCACGGTGGTCGGCCTGGGCGATCGCCGAGACCGGATGTACCCTATGCTGCGTCAGTACTTGGACCCGCCGAAGAACTAGGCGCTATTCTACAGAAACCCGATGGGCCCCCGGACACAGGTTCGGGGGCCTGAGCTTACCCGGCGCCTCGGCTGGCGGCTCTCAGTACGGCATAACGAAGCGGGCCAGGGGCAGCTCTGTATCGCCTACTGAGTAGGTGGCGGAGATCATGCTCAACGGCTG
>CAJXNA010000305.1 GCA_913056415.1 uncultured Chloroflexota bacterium
CGATCTGAAGGCTCGGAAGCGGCGTCGCAAGAAGAAGAGCGGCTAGCCCGCCTCCCGCGCCCGCACGAACGCCTGCCAGCGCTTCCGCAGCTCCGATTGGCCCCAGCGATAGCCCACAGCGTCGCCCACGCTGTTCGCCACGTTCGCCGAGCCGATGTAGAACAGCGCCATCGTCCCGAAGAACGCCAGCACCGTCCACCAGCTAACCCCGGAGAACGCCAGCGGCACCAGCCCCAGAACCACCCCCAGCGTTAGCCCGCTCCAGGCGGTGCCGCGCACCACCCAACCCTCCCGCGACCGCTGGCTGCGGAACATCGAGAACACCTCGTCAGGTACGCGCGTCACAGCGGGCCAATCAGTCGGGGAGCGGCCGCAGTGAGGACAATAACCACTCTCTTTCCTTGCCGGCATGGGGTGATAGCAGTAGCCGCAGAACCGGCCGGCGTTGGGCGCCTTCCCCTCCAGGACGTCGTCCAGGAGGCCGAGCAGCCGCTCCGAGAGGATGCCCTGAGGTGGCTTCTCGAAGGTCGGAGCTGACTCTCGCGTCCCCAGTGTCGTCTCAACCTCTAGTCGGTCATTATCGAGCCGACGTGCTCCGGCTCGATGACCAGAATCACCCGCTGATCTTCCGGCTGGCGGTACGGGTAGGTGTCCTGGCCCAGGTACTTCTTAGCTAACTTGTCTATGTGCTCGTCCGCACCCTCGTGTGTGATCTCCACTACGCGGCCCCGGATGAAGGCCGATGAGTAAGGATTGTCCTGGTTATAAATTGAAATAGCCACGCGCGCGTCGCGACGGACGTTGCGGGGCTTGACCCGACCCTCTGCCGAGTTTACCAGGATGCGGTCGCCATCTATGTCCACCCAGACGGGCGATACCTGGGGCGAGCCGTCCGGCATGAGGGTGGCCATGTGGCCGTAGTTGGGCTCGCGGAACAGCTTCTTGACACCTTCGGACAGGGTTGCGGACATTACACTAACTCCTTATGTTTGGGGGCGGTGTTTCTTGTTACTCTGACGCTAGCTCTCTTACCATCTCCATCCGCGATAGGAAGCCCTCCAGCGAGACGCCATCCGGCGAGAACGTTGGGTCAAAGAACAGCTCAGCCGCTCCGATCTCCCGCGTCGCGGCGATGTCAGCCTTGACCTGTTCAGATGAGCCCGTGAATATCCAGCGGTCTTCGCCCAGCGCCTCATCCGTCACGAGTATGTTGGCCCTCACCACCAAAACCACCTCCGATGGGTCCCGCCCGGCCTCCTGGGCCATGCCTTTGATCCCCTCCATCATCTGCTTCATTCCGTCCACCGGCATGCCCGCCGGGTTCCAGCCGTTGGCCATAGTCGCGGTGCGCTTGAGCCCAGCGGGATTGAAGGCAGCCAGGTAGATGGGCGGGTGCGGCTTCTGCACCGGCTTTGGGAGGATGACGGACTTCGGTACCTGGTAGAACTCACCCTGGAACTCCACCGGGTCAGTCGTCCAGATCGCTTTAAGGACGCTGATGAACTCGTCCGCCCGCCGGCCACGCTGCTTCATCGACGCGCCGGCGGCGTCAAACTCGTCCTGCGACCAGCCCAGCCCCAGCCCCAGCCGTAATCGGCCGCCCGACAGGACATCCAGAGTGGTGAGTCTTCGGGCAAGCATCACCGGATTGTAGTACGGCATGTCGAGGACACTGGTGCCCAGGCCGATGCGGCTCGTCTGTCCGGCAACGAACGTCAACGCCTCGAGTGGATCGAGGACGGTCTTGTACACCTCGGGGAGCGAGCCGTCAGGCGTGGCCATGTATGGCGTCTGCGGCTTGATCGGGTAGAGCAGACGCTCCGTGACCCAGACGCTGTCGTAGCCCAGCTCCTCGGCCCGCTGGGCTACCCGAACGATAGCTTCGGGACCCGCCGCCGGACCGATCTGGGGTAAATTGAATCCCAACCTCATCGTGATGACCCTTTCTAACTAAATGCTCCGGCTGCCGAGGCCTCCGGTGCGCCCTCAATTAATAGGTTATCTTGACGGGCGCCTTCCGGCTAGCGCCTCACTCATGTCCTATCGTCCGTCCCGGCGCGATCCGGTCGCGCAGGAGGCGCTTCACCTCGCCCGCCTCAGGCATCACCTTCGTCTCGCGGTTGGTCGCCAGCGTCTCCCCGTCCAGCCTCACCTCGAAGATGCCGCCGGAGCCCGGCACCAGCGCCACCTCTCCTAGCTCCTTCTCGAAGCTGGTGAGCAGCTCCTGGGCCAGGTAGGCCGCGCGCAGCATAAACCGGCACTGGGTGCAGTAGTGGATCTCGACGCGTGGAGACGCCATCTCAGCCCATCGCGACTATACGAGCTGGAAGGAATAGGCGTGGTTGGCCAGCAGGGCGCCGGTGTACACCACAGCGATGCTGATCAGGAGCGTCAGCGA
>CAJXNA010000306.1 GCA_913056415.1 uncultured Chloroflexota bacterium
GACAGCGCGCCGCCTCTGTCACTCCATAGGGAGCCCATCTGAGCGAGGGAGCTATGCTTGCCTTGAAGGCGCGGTCGGGGCCTCCAATGCCTTCTAGCACTGGGGCGACACTATGTGTGGATAGTGTCTGGTCAGGCTACGCGGATAGCCGGGGCACCCTCGGCTATCCGTTCCCCGAGCCGGTCCGCCGGGCTGAACGCCTCGTGGGCGCGGGCCGCCTTCTCGGAGTTGTAGGTGGCGGAGTAGCGCCGCACCATATCCGGGGTGGAGTGGCCCAGGAGGTATTGGACGTCCAGCTCCCGGGCCTGGTTCTCGATCGCCCAGGTGGCGAACGTGTGCCGGAACCGGTGGGCGTGGACCTTGGGCATGCCAGTCTGACGGCCCAGCCGCCGCAGCATCTGCTTCACCCCGTTGTTCTGCAAAGGGAGGTCACGCAGGGAGTTTCGGAACACGGGACCAGGGCTGGCCCCACGGAACCGCCTGACGTAGTGCATTACCGCCTCCCGGCACCGGTCGCCGAAGCGCACGATCCGCTGCTTGTTCCCCTTGCCGTAGAGAATCCTCAGCCTCTGGCGCTCGAAGTCGAAGTCCTCCACGGTGACGCGGACCAACTCACCGACCCGGATGCCGGTGTCGAGGAGGGTGAGGATGATCGCCCGGTCACGGGCGCCGGCCGTTGTCCCAGGGTCGCAGCAGGCGAGGAGGCGGGCTATCTCCTCGCCGTTGAAGGGCTGGACGATCTTCTGGGGCAGGCGGACGTTGTGCAAGGAACGGAAAGGCGTCTCCTTCAGGTAGTCGGCAGCGACCAGCCAGTTGAAGAAGCAGCGGACCTCTCGGAAGTAGCGGTGGCGGGTCTCCAGGGAGTAGCCGGTGAAGCGGCCGAGGTAGGAATAGAGATGGGCGGGGGCGATGCGGGAGACGTCGCTGGGGAAGCCCTCTTCCTGAGCGGCTGTGGCGAAGCGGCGAAGGGTCTCAGCGTAGGCGTGAAGGGTATTGGGCGACTTCCCCTCCACCTCGCAGCGGAGGAGGTAGACGTCGATGAGGCCAGCCAGGTCTCGCTGGCGGTGGCCGTTGCCGTTCCTTCTTTTGCTCATTGTCTTGTCGCCATTTAGATAGTGGTGCGTGGTGTGTGTATACATCACTCTGTTGGGCGAAGAAGTCAAGCAAGACAGGGGCGAATGTGGGAGGAAATACGAGAGAATTGGCCGTGTGGGCGAGCGTGTCGTCGTCCATGCCAGGGTGTGCAGTGGATAACGGCAGCCGCCGGGTCGAATGTGGCCCGGCGGCTGGTTTCCGGGGGCGTTGCGGCTACTCCTGGCTCTGCTCCACGGGTCGCCAGAAGCGCCAGCCGTTGACCGGGTAGCCTGTGGCAGCCTTGCCGGCGGCGCTCAGGGATGGGTAGCGGGCGCCGTCCAACTCGACCTCGGGCTTGCCCTCGTCACCCAGGACGACGGACGCCGAGAATGTCTGACCCTTAAGGGTGGCAGTCAGCACGGTGCCGGGGACCAGCTCCTCATGGGAGACCGAGGTGCGGCGGCGCTTGGTGGCCTTCCCCGGCTTTTCCGGCTTGGACGCTTCGTCTCTGCCGGGCTGCTCAGCCTCTGCACCTGTTAGATCGGGCTTCTTCTTCGCCATGGCGTGATCACCTCCTTTCAGTCGGACATCACTCACTCAGGCTGGGCGCGAAGTCAAGTCCCAGTCGAATGAAGATTGCTTGCGCTCCGGATGGCGGGGCCAGATGACGGCTCAACGTGAAGAACGTTTCGGGGTATCATGAACTGGGAGTCAGAGAGGAAGAGATTTCCGTGAGCGCCTATAACAAGGGCTGGACACGAATAGCGGCGGCTATGCGCTCGATCTCCACCTTGGGGCGGGCTATGGACAGTGCCCTTCGGTTCCGGCAAGCGCTGGGACCGGGGTCGTTCCTTTGGGATCTGGTCAAGTTGACCAATCGCAACGCGGATGACGCGAAGAGGATGGCATGGGCGCGGGACCTGGCGCGCAATTATCTGACACGCGGTGCGGTCTTTCACCCCAACCGTTGGCCGTTTGTGAAGAACGAGTTCAACGCAAGGAGGGATGGCCGGGATTTCGAGGTTGCCTGGGCGGAGTTGGCTGCTCCTGCTATCCTGCTCGCCTTCGAGGCCATCCCTGGAGACACGCATCTGTCTGACGTCTGGCAGATGCTCCTGCGCCGCGTACGGGCGGAGATTGAGTGGGATCTTATTTGCCGCACAGTCGACAGCCAGACCGAGGACCCCATTGCTGGAGACGCCGAGCCTGCCGCCCCGCATGAGTTGATGCACGCCGTGGAACTAAAGCTGGACGATCTGGCGGCTCTACAGCACCTCGATCCGGCCGAGAGGGATCTCTTAATCGAGTA
>CAJXNA010000307.1 GCA_913056415.1 uncultured Chloroflexota bacterium
CCCTACACGACGCTCTTCCGATCTGCCGCGCACCATGCAGGCCGATCCGCGCTACGACGACGCCCCGCGCGACGTTTACGACGCCCTGGCCGAGCGGGTCGCGGCCTGCGAGGCCGCCGGCATCGCGCGTGCGCGCATCGCCGTCGATCCCGGCATCGGCTTCGGGAAGGCCGCGCAACACAGTCTGCAGATTCTCGACCACATGGCGCTCTACCAGGGCCTGGGCTGCCCCGTCCTGCCGCAGGCGACACAACGAGAGCTGAGCGAGTTCACGCCCGCCGCCGGCACCAGCGTGCGCAACCCGGTAGACACGATCGCTATCTTCGACCCCTCCAAGCTGCGCGACACCGTAAGGGTAGCCGGCTCGGCGGAGAACATCCACGCCGTGATGTTCCACACCAGCTTCAGCTTCGGCGGCTGGCGCCGCTCCGCCCGCTGGTTCGACCCGGAGACCTACCGCGAGAAGGCGGCGGAGGCGCTGGTGGAGGCGCGGCAGGCCTGCGGCGTGCCGGTGGTGGTAGTGCTCAGGCCGCCCCTGAACGTGGAGTCGATGGAGCAAGCGCTGGCGTTCCAGGAGCTCTGCTGGCGGGCGGACATCCCGGTATTCCCCAGCATCCCCCGCGCCGCCAGCGCCCTCGCTAAGCTGCTGCGCTGGCGGCAGGCGCGCGAAGACGCCTAGCGCCGGCCGAACTGCCGCGCCAGCAGCTCCGCGCTCATGTGGATCATCGTCGGCCGCCCGTGCGGGCAGCTGTTCGGCGCCTCCGACCCCTCGAGCTGAGTCACCAGCTCCCGCATCTCCTCCTGGCTCAGCGTCTTGCCGGCGCGGATCGCGCCGTGACACGCCAGCGACATCGCCACCCGGTCGCGACGATCCCCTTCGCCCTCCTCCAGCATCAGGTCCAGAAACGACGCGACCGCCTGACGCGGATCTGATCCAGCCAGCGAGGCGGGCAGCGCGCGCAGCAGGTAAGCCTCTTCGCCGAACGGCTCGGCGGCGAAGCCGTGCTCCCGCAGCAGCTCTTCCTGCTCGGCCAGCAGCGCCCGCCGCGGCGGCGATAGCTCCAGCGCTAGCGGCTCCAGCAGCGCCTGCACCTCCGGCGCCCGCTCCAGCCGCTGACGGCAGAAGCGCTCGTAGAGGACGCGCTCGTGGGCCGCGTGCTGGTCGATGAGGTACATCCCATCGGGACCCTCAGCGATCACGTAGGTGCTGCCGAACTGACCGATGACCCGCAGCGCTGGCAGCGTCTCGGCTGGCGTCGAAAGGCCGGTCGCCGCCAGCGGCTCGGCGGGCCCCGCCTCCGCCTGTCGTCGCTCCAGGGCGCGGGCGTGCTCCCACAGAGGAGGCGATGACGGCTGCGGGGGAAGGTCGAACGGCGCTGTCGGGGCTGCCGTCGCCACCGCGACCGGCGCCGTCTCCAGTAGAGCGGTCCGCACCGCCCGCTGCACCGCCCCGAACACCGCCGATTCGTCGCGGAAGCGCACCTCCGCCTTCGTCGGGTGCACGTTAACGTCCACCTCCTCCAACGGCAAGCGTAGGTGAAGCACGGCGATCGGGTAGCGGCCCACCATCAGCAACCCCCGGTACGCCTCCTCCACCGCGTAGGCCAGCCGCCGGCTCTGGATCCAGCGCCCGTTCACGAACAGGCTAACGTAGCCGCGGCTGGCGCGGCTCACCTGCGGCGCCGCCGCCAGGCCATCGACGGCTACCGACCCATCGCCGGGCCGGACGAGGAGCATCGCCGCCGCGACATCGGCGCCGTAGACGGCCGCGATCGCGTCTCTCAGCTCCCCGTTGCCGTCCGTCAGCAGCGCCTGCCGGCCCTCCAGCGTGAGGGAGAAGCGGACGGCGGGGTAGGCCAGCGCGTAGTGGCTAACCACGGACGCTATCTGGTTCGCCTCCGTGGAAGGAGAGCGCAGGAACTTGCGGCGCGCCGGCTGTCTGGCGAACAGCCGGCTGACGCTGACACTCGTGCCGGCGGGAGCGCCGCGATCGCCGCGCTCCACGACCGCTCCCCCGTCCAGGCGCACGTAGGCGGCGGACTGGATCCCCGGCGGCCGCGACACCATCTCCACCTCGGCCACGGCGGCGATCGCCGGCAGCGCCTCGCCCCTGAATCCCAGCGTCGTGATGCTCAGAAGGTCGTCGCCGGTCAGCTTGCTGGTAGCGTGCCGGGCGAACGCCAGCTCCAGCTCCTCGGAGGCCAGGCCGCAGCCATCGTCCGCCACGCGGATCAGCTCTTGGCCGCCACCGCTGACCTCAACCGTGATGGCGCTGGCGCCCGCGTCCAGGGCGTTCTCCACCAGCTCCTTGACCACGGAGGCGGGCCGCTCCACCACCTCGCCGGCGGCGATCTTGGCGGCGGTTTCAGGAGTGAGGA
>CAJXNA010000308.1 GCA_913056415.1 uncultured Chloroflexota bacterium
GGTGGGTGAGAATCCGGTCGATCGCTCGGGGCTGGGTAATGAAGGCGACGATGCGCATCTCGTGTCCGCACCGGGGACACCGGAGCGGGTCGACCTCAAAGATCCGGCGCAGCAGCTCCGCCCAGCGGCGGCGGGTTTCCGGGAGCGAGGGAGGCACGAACTCAGCCTCCACGGCCGGGGGCTGCTCGTGGGCGCCAGCCCTGCGCCGAATGCCGCGGGTCCGGTTGGCGTACCAGCCATAGTAGCGCTGGAGCACTTGGCCCTTGATACTCATAAAGGCCTCCTCCAAAGCATACTAGATCAGTGTGCGAGGCCAATCGTTCAACCAAGGAGGAGACCATCATGAGATTCTACACCAAGCAACATAAGCACCACTGCGGTATCGACCTGCACGCCCGCTCGATGTACCTCTGCATCCTGGACCAGTCGGGAGAGATTCTTCTGCACCGCAACATGCGGGCGAATCCCGACGCCTTCCTCAAAGCTGTAGCCCCCTACCGCCAGGATCTAGTGGTCTCGGTCGAATGTATGTTCACCTGGTACTGGCTCGCCGACCTCTGCAGGAGCGAGCAGATCACCTTCGTCCTAGGGCACGCCCTCTACATGAAGGCGATCCACGGCGGCAAGGCCAAGAACGACCGCATCGACGCCTTGAAGATCGCCACCCTGCTGCGCGGGGGCATGCTCCCCCAGGCCTACGTCTACCCGCCCGAGATGCGGGCCACCCGGGATCTCTTGCGGCGCCGCCTGCACTTCAGACGCAAACGCTCCGAGCTCTTGGCCCACATCCAGAACACCAACAGCCAGTACAACCTGCCCGAGTTCGAGAAGCAGCTCACCTACGCGAGCAACCGGAGCGGTGTGGTAGAGCGCTTCGCTGACCCCAGTGTTCAGAAGACCATTGGGGTCGATCTTGGGCTGCTTGCCTACTACGACCAGATGCTCAGGGATCTCGAGTACTTCATCCTGCGCACCGCCAAGGATCACGATCACAACACGCTGTATCGTCTCCGCACCGTGCCCGGGATCGGCAAGATCCTCTCTCTAGTGATGCTCTATGAGATCCACGACATCAACCGCTTCGCTCGACCGCAGGAACTGGCCTCGTATGCCCGGCTGGTCAAGTGTGCCAGGGAATCAGCCGGCAAGATCAGCGGTACGGGTGGTAGGAAGATCGGCAACGTGCACTTGAAGTGGGCGTTCTCGGAGGCGGCGGTGGGATTCTTGAGAAAAAATCCCAATGGCAAGAGGTACTATGCGAAGCTCGAGCGGAAGCACGGCAAGGGCAAGGCGCTGACGGTGCTGGCGCACAAGCTCGCCCGGGCGGTCTACTACATCTGGAAGAAGGACACGGTATTCGACCAAGAAAAGTTCTTGGCCACATAGCAACGGAGGGAAGTGGGCGAGCCCGACACCTAACTCGTCCGCAAGGGTAAAGTCCTAAGTGATGTGCTCCATCAACTGCGTGTGGCACTGACCACGAAGCCGAGCCCGTCTTATGACAACCGATACCCGGAACCCCGGCGCTTGATTGGACGCCCGCTTCCGCTCCAGCACAATCGATTCAGCTACGGGTATGTTCTGCCCCTCACCCGAGCCTGAAGCTAACTGACCATGCCAGCAATGGATTGAGGTCGGCGTTTGAGTAGGACGGTACGAGGGCACAGATGAATTTCTAGGCCGCAGGGAACGATTGGTTCTTCCCTGCATCGCAGAGCCTCGATAGGTGTTTGGTGCAGAACATCTGCACCGACTTTGAAATGAAAGTCAGAACCGCTCGATGCTGAAGCCGCCGTATTTGACGGGGACCACCCCACCCCGTGTTGTCGAACTGCGTGCGCTTGACAAGGGAGGCCTTATAGGTGTTAGGCGGCCAGAGGAATTAGTAACGAAGTCGCCCGATTGCCCACCGATTTGGCGTCAACGAACCAGGTGCTACGAATACCAACTCTACCCCATTTATTACCGTCAACAAACGTGCCGTGTCATACAACGTAAAGACTGCAGTGCCGTCTGGAGTCACCAGCACCAAATTCCATTGAGGTTCATCCAGGGTGGGCCTCATCCACTCCACCAGCAAATGACCATCCATCATCGCGTGGACCGCTGACACAAGGTCGTAGCTGGTACGCCACTCCGGCGTCGCAATGCGAGTCGGCGGCAGTGCTATGTGCCGAAAATCATCGATTGGGATGGCAACACGTCGTATCGTCGTTCCGCCACGATCCAACACATACAGCGTGTCGGTTGGCGAATAGGTAGCCACGATGTAGTCGGTGCCTTGGGTGACGCTCGCCCATCCAACGGACCGAGCAAGCGGCGCCGCGTCGCTTGATACGGGATCGAAGAAACTGGC
>CAJXNA010000309.1 GCA_913056415.1 uncultured Chloroflexota bacterium
GGTGGCTTCATCGGGCTGGGCACGTCCCCGGTCAGGATGATGCGCTCGCGGGTGGCCTCGATGACTGGGTCGGGGATGGGCACGGCGGAGAGCAGCGCCCTTGTGTAGGGGTGCAGCGGATTCTCGTACAGCGTCGCGCGGTCCGTCAGCTCCATCAGTTTGCCGAGATACATCACGGCGACCCGGTCGCTGATGTGTCGCACCACCGAGAGGTCGTGGGCGATGAACAGGTAGGTCAGGCCAAAGTTGTCCTGAAGCTCCTCCAGCAGGTTGATGATCTGGGCCTGGATGGAGACGTCCAGGGCGGAGACGGGCTCGTCGGCGACGATGAAGGTAGGCTGGACGGCCAGGGCACGGGCGATGCCGATACGCTGGCGCTGGCCGCCGGAGAACTCGTGCGGGTAGCGGTTGGCGTAGTAAGGGTTGAGGCCAACGACGCGCATGAGCTCCTGCACACGCTCCCGCCGCTCGTTACCGTCCTTCGCCAGGCCGTGGATGACGATAGGTTCGCCGATGATGGAGCCGATAGTCATGCGGGGGTTCAAAGACGCGTACGGGTCCTGGAAGATCATCTGCATGCGGCGGCGCATGCGGCGAATCTCGCCGGGTTTCATGCGGGTGAGATCCTGGCCTTCGAATATGACCTCTCCGGAAGTGGCCTTGTATAGCATAAGGATGACGCGTCCCAGCGTGGTCTTGCCGCAGCCGCTCTCGCCTACCAGCCCCAGCGTCTCGCCGCGCTTGATCTCGAAGTCCACGCCGTCGACGGCCTTAACGTCGGCGACCTTCCTCTGGAAGATGATGCCGGCCGTAACAGGGAAGTGCATCCGGATGTCGCTGATCCTGACGATGGTGTCGTCACCGGAACCGGCGGCTGGTACCCTGGGCGCCTGCTGTACAGCCATGCTCTCTCCTCCTACGCAGGCGTCGGCGATTTGGTGGCCTGAGCCACGCGTTCCCATTCCCAACAAGCGCTGTGATGGTCGCTGCCAACAGGGAGCAGAGGGGGAACCTCCTCCGCACAGCGGTCCACGGCGAACCGGCAGCGCGCCCGGAAGGAACAGCCTGGCGGGATCCGCACCATGTCCGGGGGCATACCCTCAATGGGCTCCAGCTTCTCCTTGCGGACCTGATCCAAGCGGGGAACGGACTTGAGGAGCCCCAGCGTGTACGGGTGTCGGGGCTTGCCGTAGAGCTCACGGGCAGTAGCCGACTCCACGATCTTGCCCGCGTACATCACGTTCACCCGGTCGGCGTAGCGGGCGACCACGCCCAGGTTGTGGGTGATGATGATCACCGAGGTGCCCAACTCGCGGGTAAGGCGGGTGAGCAACTCCAGTATCTGGGCCTGGATGGTGACATCCAGGGCAGTGGTAGGCTCATCCGCCAGGAGCAGCTTGGGGTTACAGGACAGCGCCATGGCGATCATGACGCGCTGTCGCATGCCGCCGGAGAACTGGTGCGGGTAGTCCTTAATGCGGGAGCGGGCCTCAGGGATGCCCACCGTCTCGAGTAGCTCCACGGCCCGCTGAGTGGCGGCGCCGCTGTCCATCTTCAGGTGCAGCTCCAGCGTTTCGGTAAGCTGGCGACCGATGGTCAGGACGGGGTTCAGAGAGGTCATCGGCTCCTGGAAGATCATGGCGATCGCGTTGCCGCGGATGTGGCGGATCTCGTCCTCGTCCATACGGATCAGGTCTTCGCCCTCAAAGTGAACGGACCCGGAGACGATCTTGCCGGGCGGTACAGGTATCAGGCGAAGGATGGAGAGAGCGGACACGGTTTTGCCGCAGCCGCTCTCGCCGACGAGTCCTAGTATTTCGCCATGTTCTACGTGAAAGGTGACGCCATCAACGGCCTTCACCACACCTTCTTCGGTATAGAAGTAAGTCTTGAGGTCGTCAACCCGCAGCAACGGTTCGGCCAACAGGTCCTCCTTCGGCGGCCGCTTCAGTCGCGGGCCAGCTCAGTTGATATAGCCCTGAGGCTAAGCGCGCTCTTATGGTGGGGAAGGGGGGACTCGAACCCCCACGCCTTTCGGCACGTGAACCTAAATCACGCTCGTCTACCAGTTCCGACACTTCCCCGGTTTGTTTCACAATTTCGCACATAGTCTGGGGGGCCGCCCGGGACTCGAACCCGGAACCTGCTGATTAAGAGTCAGCTGCTCTGCCAGTTGAGCTAGCGGCCCTCGACCCTCGTCAGGGCCCAGGTTTGCGAAGTATATCACGAGCCACCTTGCGCCGCAACAAGAACTGCCTCAGCTAACCGCCGGGCGACCGTACGCCCACCATTATCGGCCTACTGGCGCTGGCGGCGATCCATCTCCGCAGGCCACCTCCCCCGCAGAGGGCGATC
>CAJXNA010000310.1 GCA_913056415.1 uncultured Chloroflexota bacterium
TTCGACCTTGACGGCGTGGTGGTCCAGTCCGAGAAGTTGAAGGCCCAGGCGTACGCCATGGCGGTCCAGCGTCAGCTACTGGCTGGATGTACCAGCTGGGATGGGACCCGATAAGGGGGGAGGAATAGCGGGCCCCCCCCGCCGCATCCCGCGCTGTGGCCGCGGTCTAGTTCTCGGCCAGGACCCGCTCAGCGTCTTTCCGGTACAGGATGCCTACCAGCCGTCCATCTGAGGTTGTCACCAGGATGCTGCCCACCCGCGCATCTGTCAGGCGCTCCGTGATCGCCTCCAGCGGCTCGTCCGGGCGAGTGGTGGTTGGGCCGGACTCCATGACGGACTCCACGGTCGCCTCTGGGTCTCCGTGCAAGGCGTCCCCGCGGAGCCGCCCGAGAACGATGCGATCATCGTTAACCACGGCGCAGACATTCTGGTCCGCATCCAGCGTCTTGTTCCGCACGTCGCCGAGCCGGTCGGTCGGGCGACAGGTCGGGATGTCTGTGCGGGCGACAGTACCGGCACGGGGGTAGTCGGCCAGCTTCCCCTCCACCGGGAGCCCGCTGGCCAACCAGTCCGCCTTGCCGGCTACGTAGTCGGATACCTTTGTGAAACCTAGGCTTTCGAGCCGCCACGCGGCCCGTGGAGACATGTCTCACTGATAGTCCATTCAGTAGACGATTACGGGCCGGTCGCGCTCTAACTTGGCCGTCGTCTCTCGATCCAGGCTCTTCAGTGGGAGGTTGACCGCACCGGGGAGGTGCATCTCCTCGTACATCGCGGGCGGCAGCACCTCAACGAGCTGTGCTCCTTCTCCTATGAGCCTCTGGACGTCATCTCGGTCAATCCTCTTTGGCATGGCGCCTCCTCTAGTCGCAAACGCGGTATCATACCGTCCACCGCAATGGCCGCGGTTCAAGAGGGCTCATCGTAGCACAGCCAGCGAATCATGTGTCATCCTCTCCTAACCGGCGCAGCATGATAGCTTGGACACGTCCCGGCCGAAGGTCTGGGAGGCCAGTCTGAGCCCTTCCGCCATCGTCAGGTAAGGCGCCAGGGTGTTCACCAGATCGGCCACCGTTAGTTTGTACTTGATGGCGATGACGGCCGAGTAGATGACGTCGCCAGCGTTGTCGGCGACTACGTGTGCGCCCAGAAGCTGGTCCGTGCTGGCGTCTGCTACCAGCTTGAACAGACCGCGAGTGTCGCGGTTCACCCAAGCCCGGGCCAGGGCTTCGCCGGGCAGCACGGACGTCTTGACCTCGTATCCCTGCTCGCGGGCCTGCTCCTCGGTGAGGCCCACGGCGGCGATCTGCGGTGTGGTGAAGGTTATCCGGGGCACTACCGAGAGGTCGGCCTCGCGTGGGTTGCCGTTGACGGCGTTCTCGGCGGACACGCTTCCCTGGTAGGCCGCGACGTAGACGAACTGGGGCGAAGGGGTTACGTCGCCGGCTGCCCAGACGCGGCGGTTGCTGGTGCGCAGCGTCTCGTCGACCACAACCGCACCTCGCTCGTCCACCTCTACCCCCGCCTTGTCAAGGCCGAGTGCGGCCGTATTGGGCCGGCGGCCGGTGGCCACCAGGATGTCGCTCACGACGATCTCTCGAGCGTCATCGCCTATCTTTACGCGCAGCCGCTTGCCCTTGTTCGTCTTCTCGACCCTGGTCACCTGGGCGCCGGTCAGCAGCTCCGCCCCCTCCTCGCGCAGGACGGCGGCGATGGCGTCGCTCACCTCCGGCTCCTCGAATGGGGCGATGCGGGGCAGGATCTCGATGAGGGTGACCTTGGAGCCCAGGTGCGAGAAGAGCTGGCCCATCTCCAGGCCGATGGCGTTGGCGCCGATGACGGCCAGCGTGGGCGGCAGCTCCTCCAGCTCCAGGGCGGTGGTGCTGGTCAGATAGCCGGCGTCAGCGAGTCCCCCGATGGGGGGAACCGCAGGCGAGGCCCCCGTGGCGATGATGTAGCCGCTGGCCTTGATGGCCCGCCCGTCTACCGAGACGGTCTCCGGGTCCACGAACTCGGCGTGGCCCTGTACCACCTCCCAGTCGTAGGCAGGGACCAACTCCTCATACTTCTCGTGCCGGAGCGTCTGCACCAGCTCTCGCTTCTGGCCCACCAGCGCCCGCAGGTCCACCTTGCCAGCGCTCGTCTTGATGCCGGCGAAGGTGTGGTGGCCCGCAAGGTGGTAGACCTCAGCCGCCCGAAGCAGCGCCTTGCTCGGCACGCAGCCGATGTTGACGCAGGTGCCGCCCAGAGTCCCCTCCTCCACCATCACCACCCGCGCGCCCAGGTCGCGGGCGCGGATGGCGGCGGCGAAGGCAGCGGAGCCGGAGCCGATGATCGCTACGTCATATTCGTCGC
>CAJXNA010000311.1 GCA_913056415.1 uncultured Chloroflexota bacterium
AGCTATCGTTCACGTGCTGTGTATAGAATTCGTAGTCGAACAGCGAGGCGAGCTCGTCGCGGGAGAGGTGGCGCAGCACATCCTCGTCCTCGCACAGCAGATCGAGGAAGGGAGTGCGCTCCTTCCAGGCTCGCATGGCGTTCTCCTGCACCAACTTGTACGCTTCCTGACGGCTCAGCCCCTTATCGATGAGAGCCAGCAGGACGCGATGGGAAAAGACCAGCCCCTGCGTCAGCTCCAGGTTGCGCCGCATGTTCTCCGGGTAGACCTGCAACCCGCGGACGATGCCGGTGAACAGGTCCAGCGTGTAGTCCAGCAGGGTGCAGGCGTCCGGCAGTATGACGCGCTCCACGGACGAGTGAGAGATGTCGCGCTCGTGCCAGAGGGCGACGTTCTCCAGGGCGGCTGTCGTGTAGCCGCGGAAGAGGCGGGCCAGGCCGCAGATGCGCTCGCACTTCTCGGGGTTGCGCTTGTGGGGCATGGCGGAGGAGCCTGTTTGAGCCTCCCCGAACGGCTCCTCCGCCTCCAGCACCTCGGTGCGCTGGAGGTGGCGGATCTCGGTGGCGAACTTCTCCAGGCTGGCGGCGATGAGGGCCAGCGTCGATATGTACTGGGCGTGGCGGTCACGGTGAACGATCTGCGTGGATACGGGCTCCGGCAGAAGGCCGAGGTGGCCGCAGACGTCGGCCTCGATCTCCGGCGGGACTGTGGCGTGGGTGCCCACGGCGCCGCTGATCTTGCCCACGGAGACCGTCTCCTTGGCCTGGGTGAGGCGGTGCGTCTGGCGCCGCAGCTCGTCCCACCAGGCGGCGAGCTTTAGGCCGAAGGTGGTGGGCTCGGCGTGGACGCCGTGGCTGCGGCCGATGCAGAGCGTGTCCTTATGCTCCAGCGCCTTCTCCCGGATAGCCTCCGCGAGGGCGCGAAGCTCCCGCTCCAAAAGCTCCGTGGCCTCGATAAGCTGGAGAGCGAGGCCCGTATCCATGACGTCCTGGGAGGTGAGGCCGAGGTGTAGGTAGCGCGACTCCGGGCCCAGGGAATCGGCGAGGGAACGGAGGAAGACGGTCATATCGTGGTGCATCTCCGGCAGGTAGCGGGCGATGGCGTCGAGGTCGTAGCGGGCCTTGCGGAGCTTGGGCAGGGCGTCCTTGGGGATGACGCCGCGCTGCGCCCAGGCCTCGCAGACGGCGAGCTCGACCTGGAGCCACTTGTCGTACTTGTTCTCCTCGGACCAGATGCGGGCCATCTCGGGGCGGGTGTAGCGTTCGATCATGGGCGGGCGCAGGTAGGGGCGTTTGGTTGATTTCGGGAGGTTGTATCGGGCGTTTGGTTGTTTTTCGGAAAAAGTTGCGTTTTGGGCGTGTTATAGATACGGGAGGGCGGCGTTTCGTTTGATCGTTTTGCCCGCGTGGGCGCCGGGGCGATTGTGCCTAGCACGGCACCATATTAGGGCATGGCGGCGCGAGGTGGAAGGGGTTGTTGACTGCTCCTACAGTGGGGGTGGCCAGCCTCGGCCGGCGGGCTCGGCAGGCTGAAGCCTGTCCCACGGTGGGGTTACAACCGGCTAGCGGTACTCCTCCCGCGGCGGGGAGAAGACGTCCACCAGCAGGCAGGGCGCCAGGGCGGTGACCTGGTGGGGGACGTTGGAGGGGACGAGCCAGCAGTCGCCGGGGCCCAGCTCGCGCTTCTCGTCGCCCAGCTCGAACAGGAAGCGGCCGGAGATCAGGTAGCCGGTCTGCTCGTGTGGGTGCGTATGCATCGGTACGACGGCACCCTCTTCCAGCGTGACCTCGATAAGCATGAGGCGGTCGCCGTAGGTGAGGGTGCGGCGGACGACGCCGGAGAACATCTCGACGGGGGCGACGGAGTCGTGGTCGATGAGTGGCATGGGTGCTCCTTTCGCCGGTGAGTTTAGCCCTCCGCCTGCTCCCGGCGATAAGCCTCCAGCGCCTGCCGCACGTCAGGGTGATTGAGGGCGAGGATGGCGGCGGCGTAGAGGGCGGCGTTCTTGGCGCCGTTGACGGCCATGCAGGCCACGGGCACGCCGGGCGGCATCTGGGCGATGGCCAGCAGGGCGTCCAGGCCCGACATGCCCGGCTTGCCGATGGGCAGGCCGATAACGGGGAGCGGCGTCCAGGCAGCGACGACGCCCGGCAGGTGGGCGGCCATGCCGGCGGCGGCGATGATCACCTCGAACCCTTCGTCGGCGGCGGAAGCGGCGAACTTCTGGACCTTGTCGGGCGTGCGGTGGGCGGACATGACGTGCAGCTCGTGCTCGATGCCGAGGTCGCTGAGGGTCTGGAGGCAGGGCTCCAGGATGGGAAGGTCGGACTTGGATCCGGTGAGGAC
>CAJXNA010000312.1 GCA_913056415.1 uncultured Chloroflexota bacterium
GACGGCAGCAACGTTGACCTGTGCCGTCGCAGCATGGTGGAAAGGGGGGCAGCGATCCTACGGCCCGGTTCCTCGGGCGCTGAACTGGCAGCGGAGCTGTTGCCTGAACCTTCGGCCCGGCTCGGTGCAGAGCTGCTGCTGTCTGGAGGTACCCAACAGATCGCATCGCGGGAGGTGATCGTCCACAAGCCACGCTGGGGCGCCTTCTACGGTACGCCTCTGGAGGCGTACCGTCATGAGATCGGCGTCTCCTCTCTGGCCTTCACCGGCTGCAATTTCCCCAACTGCCCCCGCACTTCGATTTACGAGGCGAGTGAGCGCGACTTTCGAATCGTCCTGGTTGAGGATGCAGTGTCAGGCTTGTACGAGCGTGGCAAAGAGGAGATGGAGAACATCGGGGTCTGCGTGATGAGCGTAGCGGAACTAGAGGAGGAGATCGTTGGGGCAGCAGCGGTCAGCCACACATAGTTCATATGGGAGTAGAGCGCGACCGGTTGGTTGATCGGTAAGGAGGTACAAGATGGAACGGCGCGTATCGATAACCAAGCTGAAGGCGATGAAGAAGCGGGGCGAGCGTTTCGCTATGCTCACCGCCTACGATTACCCCAGCGCCCGACTGGTTGAGGAGGCCGGCGTACCCATCATCCTCGTCGGCGACACTCTAGGCATGGTCGTCCTTGGCTACGACACCACCATCCCCGTGACGATGGACGAGATGCTGCATCACGTGAAGGCGGTCGTCCGCGGCACGCGAAAGTCGCACGTTGTCGCCGATATGCCGTTCATGAGCTATCAGGCCGGCCCCCAGGACGCCCTGCGCAACGCCGGCCGCATGCTTAAGGAGGGCGGCGCCCAGTCCGTGAAGCTGGAAGGCGGTCGGCGCGTCGCCGATACCATCAGCCTCCTCGTCTCGTCCGGCATCCCCGTCATGGGCCACATCGGGTTGACGCCCCAGTCCGTGAACCAGTTCGGCGGCTACAAGCTCCAGGGCAAGACACCGGCCGCCGCCGTCAAGCTGATTAACGACGCCGCCGCCCTGGAGCAGGCGGGCGCCTACGCCATCGTCCTGGAGACGATTCCCGCCCAGCTTGGCGAGGTGATCACGCAGAAGGTGAGCGTCCCCACCATCGGCATCGGCGCCGGGCCCCATTGCGACGGCCAGGTGCAGGTGTTCCACGACCTGCTGGGCCTGTTCGATGAGTTCGTCCCCAAGCATGCGAAGCGCTACGCGCAACTGGGTGAGGTCATCAAGGAGGCGGTCGGCCGCTACGTGGCGGAGGTCAAGGAAGGCGCCTTCCCTACCGAGCGCGAGAGCTTCTTCGTAGACGAGCCGGCCCTGTCGGAGCTCACGCAGGCCAGATAGACGACGCGCCCCTCTCGCTATGTGGGGCGGGCTTCAGCCCCCGCTCGCTTCTGGCTGTGGGGCGCCATGAGAGGGGTCGCTTTCGCATAATGGCTATTACGCCGCGGGAGTGGGCAGGAGCCCCAGTTGCTCCAACATGGCCACATTGTCCCAGTAGTCGCGGACCGCCACAATGAGGCCGTCCTTCACCTCCCAGAAAGTGGCATAGGGCATAACGACTTGTCGCCCGGTCGCTGGGATGGTCGTGCCGTTAGGAAGGTGCAGTGGGCCGGTGTTCGTACCGGTCGAGGTGGATTCCTCCACCACCGTGGTGCCTTCGGATACCAGCAGCTTGATGTCGATACGGGTGTCGGGGAAGCTATCCCAGTCCTGGCGTTGGCGAGCTACGATTTGCTCTTTGCCACGGAGAACCTCACCCCCGGGACGGCTCACTTCACAATCGGGGCTCAATGTCGCCGTCATCGCCTCAACATCACGATCGTTCCACGCCTTGACGAAGCGCTCTACTACGTCGGCCGGGCTCGTCATGGCTACCTCCTTTCGCTGGGCCGTCAAAACACGTGTATCTTGCTCCCGTGTACGCCGAAAGTCAATGGCTTCATCGAAGGCCAGATGATCGTGAGTCGGGAGTCGATTCCGTATACTGGAGCCGGTGATTGGACCCATGAGAGTCGTCGAGACCGTCGCTGAGATGCGCCAGGCGCGCGCCGCCATGGTCGGCGGCGTCGGCCTCGTACCCACGATGGGCGGCCTGCACGAGGGCCACCTCTCCCTCGTCCGCCGCGCCCGAAGCGCTGACGATCACGTCGTCGTCAGCGTGTTCGTGAACCCCTCCCAGTTCGGCCCCAACGAGGACTTCGACGCCTACCCGCGCGACCTGGAGCGCGACCTTCGCCTTCTGGAGGCCGAGGGCGTCGACGTCGTCTTCGCACCGAGCGTGGAGGAGATGTACCCGTCCGGCTTCGACG
>CAJXNA010000313.1 GCA_913056415.1 uncultured Chloroflexota bacterium
CCCCGTTCACATGCAAGGTCTGGCCGGTCACGTAGCACGCCTCCTCGCTGGCCAGGAAGACGACGCAGGCCGCCACGTCCTCGGGCGAACCCAAACGCCCCGCCGGAACCGCGCCCAGGAGCTTCTCGTGTTGCTGCTCGCTGAGCGCGTCGGTCATGGCGGTTGCGATGAAACCAGGCGCGATGCAGTTGACGGTGATGTTGCGGCTCGCCACTTCCTGGGCCAACGATTTCGACATCCCGATCAACGCCGCCTTGGAAGCGGCGTAATTGGCCTGCCCCGGATTGCCGGTGACGCCGACGATGGAGGTGACGGAAACAATGCGTCCCCACCGTTTCTTCATCATCCCCCTCAAACACCCCCGCGACAGCCGGAAAGCGGCGGTCAAATTCACGTCCAGGACCGTCTGCCAGTCCTCGTCGGACATCCGAATCGCCAACTGGTCGCGAGTCAGCCCGGCGTTGTTGACGAGGATATCTAGGCGGCCGTAGGCATCGAGGCCGGTCTGAACGATCTTCTCACCGCCGGCCATGGTGGCAACCGACTCCAGGCAAGCCACCGCCTCTCCGCCGTCGCCCTTAATCTCGTCCACCACCTGTTGGGCGACCGACATGGCCAGCTGCCGTGCTGCCATGGTTCGGTTCGCGTACGGCCGGCCGTAGGTGCTTCCGAGCGCCCACGCCAGCTTGTTCACCAGCTCCTTATACACCTCCATTTGCTGCGCTACTTGCGTCTCCTCCACTGGAATGCCGAAGCTCCCATCTACTATCGAGAGTGGGAGCCTCAGGGGAACTTCGATCATGGGGTTACCCTCCTTCGAGGCGCACCCCCTTGACCGGGCAAGGGACATCCTACCGACTTGGTGCAACCCTTGTCAAGGGGAAAAGGGGTTTATAGCGAATGGATACTCTATATGGTACAGTTAATGTCACCTAAGAGCTCGTAGGAGGACATCCATGCCACCGTTCATCGCCTCCGCCTTGGCTTTGCTCGGCAGAGCTGCCTTCGGGACCCCCGTCCGCGCCGCTCTGACCGGCGTCACTGCAGGAACGTTGATTCCAGGAGGGGGGTTCGACATCCCTGGCATCGACCTCTTCCCTGGTGGCCGCCGGAGGCGTCGTCGGCGTCGCCGGGCCTTAACCGCCAGTGATCGGGCCGACATCGGGTTCATCACAGGCCTGCTGGGGCAGTCGGCGGGGAAGCAGTTCGCGATCGTGATCGCAGCCAAGTGATGTCGATTCCCAAGGACCTAACTGACTTGGAGGACCCCGGACCTTCAGGTTGGTTAGGTCCTAACCACGAGCTGGTCAGCCCCGAAGCGGTCAGCGCTGGCCTCGATACCCTCTTCGGGCAACTAAATCAGGACGAACTACAGGAGGCCCTGCACATGGTCCTAGAGAACATCGTAACCGTGGAAGAGACCCTGGCCGTCGACGACGGCGACTTCCTGGCTGGCACCCAGCTGGACCAGCCGGGGATCGGCGGCGTCTACACCATCTGGGGGGCGTCGACGGTGGGGGACACTACGATCAGCATCACGCTCGGGGGGCGCACCCTGACGAATGCGGCTGTCTTGACCCTCCGGGCGAACTCCGAGATACGCGAGAACGAGGACCTGTTCTTCCAGGTCCTGTCCCGAACCGGCGGGCGGCCGGTGATCAACATCAACGTGGTCTCCGCCGCGATCGTGCGCATCCGGGTGAAGTTCCTGCCGGCCGCGGCGATCTGATGGCCGTCTCAGTCGAGGGACCCATCTTCATCAGGCCCTACAGAGGGTTCGACAACCCCGCCCTGCCAGTCGCTCACTGGATGGCCGCGGAGTTCCTCCTCGGGGACCTGACGGGAGGCTCCGCCGACTTCACGATCTTCTTCAAGCCAGGGGGGCAGCCACTGTCCGGGAGGCTCTTCAACCTCGAGGAGCTGCTCTTCTCGAGTTCGATCAACACGGAGCCGCCGGTCAGCCTGCAAACCATCGGGATGGACCGCTTCAATGCCCTGCTGGGACCCTCCACCTGGGACCAGTCATTCCAGCTGCAGCAAGGCAACTTTGAGTCCACCCAACCGGCCACCCTAAGCCTCGCCTTTCCGGCATTCCTGGGTGCCGCCGTCTCGGTCCCAACCGCCGCCGCCCTGCAGGCCACCGTCGCAAACACCAACGGAAACTTCAACCGGCTCCGGGCCATGGGGTACATCTGGGAGGCCCGATCCCTCCTGGCGGAAGGGGGGCCCCAGCGGCCGGCGACGTCCCTGTACGGACGCTAATAAGGAGGCCCTAGCGTCTGACGACGATAGAGCCCTATCGAAGTGCCCGGTCAAGAGGG
>CAJXNA010000314.1 GCA_913056415.1 uncultured Chloroflexota bacterium
CGCACTCGGCCTCGGTGAAGCCGTCCGGGCCCTTGCGATGGACGTCCGCGCCAACGTTGCCTTCCCCCTGGTGGAGCACTCCGATCTCTCGGCCGAGCCACGCGGTCAGCGCCTGGGAGATCATGTCGAGCAGCGGGTTGACCGTGTTGTCGTAGAAGCCCTGGACGACGACGGACGCCATGGCGTGGCTTCCGGTCTGCTTCTCACCGACGATGAACGGCGGCACGCCGAACGCCTGGAAGATTCGCTTCTTCACCGCCTCGCCCGACTGGATGAAGTCCATCTCCTGGGCGGTCTGCGAGAACCGCTCGATCCCCTCGATCACCCCGTCGATGATCATCGGGGCGCCGGCGTTGGTCGTCTCGGCATAGAGCCGGTTGATGACGGCCGTTATCTGCTTGCGCTGAATCGGGGTCAGTGTCGGCCGCACGCCCTTGTCGCCCGTCTCGAATCCTGGCAGCCGGCCGGCGCGCAGGATGACTTTGGGGATCATGCCGTTCTTGAATATCTGCTCCTGGGACTTTTGGATGTGCTCGTCGACGTTGATGGCGCGGCTCTGCGTGGCCAGCGTCGAGATCGCCTTCAGCGGGTCGGACGGGTCGGGGAAGAAGAAGTACGCCATCTGGTCGCCGTCGACTATCTCCGACAGGAACGACCCCTCGGGCATCACCTTGTACTGGCCGAACAGGCCGTCCCTGTGATCCGGCGTGACCCAGTGGGCCGGCAGCGGCCAGATGCTCAGCCCCCCTCCGCTCCCTCTCGCGGCAGGATGAGCCAGTACGCCTTCCCCGTGGCCAGCATGGAGGCCGTGAGCGTGTAGAGCAGCTGCCACTTCGTCATCGCCCGGTTCGGGCGCTCGATCGAGTCGATGATCGGATGGCTGTCGATCACCTCGATCTTGGCCGCGTGCTTCTGCAGCGACCTCGGCAGCCCCTTCGACAGGCGCCTGGCGGTTCGATCGTCGGTCACGTTCTCCGCGTCATGCACGATGCCTACGCGGACGGGCTGCCCGGCCGCGCGCTGGGCGATGGCCTTGATGCAGACGAACGACCATTCCTTGATCGCGGCGTACTGCGCCTTCGTCGGGCCCTGGTTGCCGACGGCGAGGATGTTGGTCATCAGCCTGCGCTGGCCGGCGAACAGGGAGTCGCCGGAGAGCTCCTTGACGCCCGCCGCGTGGCGGACGGAGAGCGTGTGCTCCCGCTCCTCTATCTGCAGACGATCGAACAGCGCGGTCATGGCGAATCACCCGTTATTCAAATTCCTGTCCTCGTGCCGATCGGGCGGCTCCCGCCGACTCGGACTCGAAGAGCGACTTCTGCGTCCTCAGCCACGAGAGGATGGTCTCTTCGCCGGCGAGCATCGTCCTCAACTGAATCTCGTGGATGCTCTTCTCGCCCTCCAGCGTGCGAACGCGAAGATCGGCCCCCTCCAGCTCGGCGCGGACCTGGGAGAGCTGCTCCCTCAAGTCCGCGACGAGTTCCTCGTAGTCCCGGACGGCCTGGAGAAGGCCGGTGATCTCAACCTTCTGGGAATCGATCCCCTGCCGCAGCGATCGATGCTTTTGACGGGACGTGTTCGCCTGCGCCGTCAGCCTGTCGACCGACGCTCGATCTCCCCGGCGACCCGTCCGGTGAAGCGTCACCAGGAACCGTAGCCACAGTCGCTGCAGGATGCGCCGCATCGGTTTCCTCGTCTAGGTGGGCCAGCGGGTCGTGGACGTGGATGTCGGAGGCCGCCAGTCTCTTCACCTCCACCGTCGGCCGGATTGTGGCGATCTGCTCCGCGACGAACGCGAGCACGTTGTCGACGTCCCCTGTCGGAAACTCGTGCGTGATGCGGTGCGACTCGACCGGATGCTCCACGTTCACGTTGTCGCCGACGTCGGCGATCGACATCAGCAGGAGCCACCGCCGACGCTGGATCATGGCTGCGAAACGGCCGTAGGCCTCCCGCCGCTGGTTGTCTCCGGCCGTCGTGTCGTAGTGATGCACGGCCTCCCTGGTCACCGGGCAGATGAAGTACCCGTCGGAGATGGCCGGCCTCTTCGGCCGGTGGAGCTTGACGCGGCTGTGGTAGTCGCCGCACGACGGGCAGAACTCTACGATGATTTTTCCCATGGCAGGAAGTTTACCCAACCTGCCGCTGTGGCGTCAACCTCTCGATCCCACGGGTAGTGGTACAGTTTGAGCAAAGGTTAGGAAAAACTGGCCAGTCGAGTATAACACAGCGATGAGCGAAAAATGCCCAGCGTGCAATGGCGAGGGATCGGTGGTCAAGTTCCGCTGGGTGCAACAAGAGCTAGGCCCGCCGGAGGAGG
>CAJXNA010000315.1 GCA_913056415.1 uncultured Chloroflexota bacterium
GACGACCACTCGCGTGCGAAATCGTGCCACCAGGCGGAGACGGGGACGCGGTCGGCCTCGTCCCCGCGCAGGGCGGCGAAGACGCGTTCCGGCCTGGACATGTTATCGCTCCTTCGACGGGGCTCAGGACGGGCCATGGCGAGATTTAGTGTACGGGATACGATTGGGGGCTGCCAGGGGGAGCTGCGCGGCGGGGTGGCGGCATACTTTAACGCCGCAAACCGGCCGCCCCAAAGATTCGCATCCCACCCGGCCCGCCCCGGCTCGTTGCATTGGGGAAGAGTGAAGGGTGATAGCAAGTTTTTGGGGATTATACTTGACAGAGGCTTGACTCTCCCCTTAGGGGAGACCCTACCATTCGCGGAGAAAGGGGGAAGAGTATGGACGGCGGCTTAAAAATAGGGGAAGCAGCGAGACGAGTCGGAATGGGTATTAAAGCTATCCGCTATTACGAGAGAGGGGGCTTAATCCCACCGGCCAAACGTAGCGAGGCCGTGTCCTCCAACGGGTACCGGCTGTTCACGGAGAGCGACCTAAGGCGCCTGGAGTTCATCAAGCGCGCTAAACTTCTGGACCTTTCCCTCAGCCAGATTAAGGAGCTGATGGATGCGGCCCTGGACGCATGCTGTACATCGGCGCGGCCCGCGCTGAAATCCATGATAGAAACGAAACTTCCGGAGATCGACGATCGCATTGCGATGCTGAGGAAGCTTAGGGCGGACCTGACGGAGATATCTAAGACTATTGCCGATAACCCAGCCGGCGACACCGAAGAGTGCGACTGTCCATCGACCAGCGATCTGAACTTCTGCGTCTTTGATGAGCGAGTGCAAGCTACCTAGCGAAGGAAAGGAGGTGACAACCATGGCTAAAGAGCGCGCTATTACGGAGGCGCCGACGGCCGTTCGAGAGGAGGCGAAAGAGGAGGGGTGCTGCGAGCCCGAATGCGGCCCTTCGACCTGCGACGCGCCGGCCGCCGAAGCGGCTGAGCCTATCGTGGAGGAGAAGGCGGAGGAAGCCTCGCAAGGCGGCTGCTGCGAGCCCGATTGCGGGCCGGACACCTGCAGCTAGGGATAGCAAAACTAGCTGCTCACGGGGGTGGGGACGCGTGGTGACGGGGAACACGCGTCCCCACCACAACTAAGGGAGAGCCAAATGTCCACACGGGTGATAGTAGACTGGTTCATGCAGTGGTTCCACATAGTGGGAGCCTCGCTCGGCACGGGCGGCGCGATTATGTTCACCTTCATTTTCACGCCGGTGTCGAGCGAGTTTCTACCTGAGGAGCTAATCCCTGTGGTGAGGGAGGAGATTCAGTCGCGCATCGGTATTCTAGCGTTCATATCGGCGGCTTTGCTGACCACCACCGGCATCTACAACCTGCTGTTCAACACGCCGATAAAGTCCATCAACGATCTCCTCAATTCTGGCTATGGCAGAGTGATGGCGGCACACATAGCGATAGCACTCACCGTAAGTCATTTGATGATCATAGCGTTCGTCCTGCACTTTACGAACGTGATCGACGAGGTTTTGCCATTTACCGCGGCCGCCTTTGTCCTGTTTACCCTAACCATTGGGATGGGGACTCTAGCCAGGCGCACGAGTTTCTGAGGTAAGTGGAGATGCCCCTATCGAACGGAAGGAGCGGTAACGCATGGAACGTGAGCTTGCGAAAGTGATAGAGGAGGAGGCGAGCCTTCTCACGCATGAAGATCCGCGGAAGCGTCTGGCGGCGGTTCGAAAGCTGAGCGAGCTGGCTAAACAACTCGACCTCAAAGAGAGGGAGCCGATCGTCGAGCTCCTTGAGCCTCTGGCGAGCGACAAAGAGGCTTTCGTACGGTGGAATTTGGCAATAGCTCTGGGGGAAGTGGGCCACGAGAAGGGGATACCGGTCTTAGAAAAGCTAGCCAACGATGAACACGCCAACGTGCGCGTCCGGGTGGCCCTGGCCGTGGGGCTGATCGGCTCCGAGGGAGTTATACCGCTTCTGGAAAAGCTGGCCCAGGATACCTACCAAATCGGCAGCCACTTCGTGGTACGGGCCTTTGCGGCCCTAGCCCTGGGTAAGAGCGGGCATGAAGCCGGGGTGCCGGTGCTGGCCAAGCTGGTGGAGGACGAAGACCCGGTGGTGCGCTGGCATGCGGCGGTGGCGTTGGGCGATGCAGGCACAAAGAGTGGCGTGCAACATCTGGCCAAGCTCATCGAGGATGAGATTCCCTTTGTTCGGGCGCATACAGCCATCGCTCTGGCGCAGATCGCTCATGAAACCGGCTTGCCCTATCTGGAGCTCCTGGCCAAGGACAGCATGCCGC
>CAJXNA010000316.1 GCA_913056415.1 uncultured Chloroflexota bacterium
GGGCCAGGCGGTTCGGCTGGGCGGAGCGGCCACGGCCACCACGGCTCGCCCGGGTGGGGCGGTCGCCGGCCGCAAGGTGGGCCGCAACGAGCCCTGTCCCTGTGGCAGCGGACGCAAATACAAGAAGTGTTGCGGGAGCGGCCAGTCTACCTAAGGTTGGAACGATGCCCCGTCGCGCAGCTTCCCCTGATTGCAGCCCGCAAGTGGACGATCTCCTCGCCCGGCTGCGGGAGTTAGTGGAGAGCGGTGAGCGCCACTGGTTCACAGCCGTCCTGGAGGGGGCGGGGCAGTGGCCGCTGGCCGAAGAAGAGGTGGACGGCCGCCGCTACCGCTACCTGATTGGCGGCGAGGCGTTCGATTGGCTGCTGCTGGCGGAGCGGCTGTGTAAGGCGCTGGCGGACGTGACGCCCGAGGATGAGCGCGAGGCGCTCTTAATGCACGGACGCTTTCCGATGGAGGTGTCTGAGGAGGAGTTTCGCCGGCTGCTGGGGCCCGCTAAGCACCGGGCACACCTTAACTTCTTCTACGGAGTTAAGGTGGAGCAGGCGCTACAGCTGGGCGTCGCTCAGGAGGTGCACAAGGATCGGCTGTGTCAGGTATGGAAGAACGGCCACATCGACGAGGAGGTCTGCAGCCGCATCTACGGCGCCACCCGGCAGGAGCTGTTAGAAAAGTTCCGTCAGACGGGCGGACTCTCCGGCGACGAGCTCTCTCCGGGCGACTTGCACGAGTTCACATACTGGCTATTTAAGCACCGAGTGAGTAACGCCGACCCGGCGCGGGTTGCCAGCGACACCCGTAAGGGTCTGGCGATGCTCTCCCGGTTGCCACCGGGCGGACGCCGTTAGCATCGGAGCGCAATCCGCCAAAACCTTAACGTCAATTGACGTGCTGCGGGCTTGACAGTAAGCTGTCATTCTACTATAAAAAGTATCGAGTTAGCGCGTAACACAGTTGCCTCCACGGGCGTCCTTGGAGACGAAGGCCAAACGGTTATCGTCCTGAGAGGAGGAGACCATGGCTCCTGAAAGCCAGTACTGGACTCGGTTCTGGAGGAGGCGGCTGAGCCGCCGGCGCCTAATGCAGGCGACAGGCATCAGCGCCGCCGGGCTGGCGGTCGCGGGAGTCGTCGGCTGCGGCGATGGGGAGGAGGCGGCTCCGGGGGCCACCGCGACGGTGGCGCCGGCGGAGACGCCCACCCCTGCCGGGCCGAAGATGGGCGGTACGTTTACAGGGCCGCTGGCCGGCCTCTCCACCGGCAACCCGCCCTCCCTCGATGCCACGAGGCAGACGACCTTCCTGGCCCAGATCCCCGCCGCCTACCACTACAGCCGGCTCGTTAAGTTCGTGCCGCCTACACCGGAGGAAGTGAACGGCGTTCCCAGCATCCCGATCGACTTCAGCAACGTCGAGGGCGACGCGGCGGAGAGCTGGGAGATCACGGATGACGGCACGGTGTTCACCTTCAAGATCCGCGACAACCTGACGTTCCACCCCCCACTCAGCCGCACCGTGACCGCCCAGGACATCGTGGCGGCGATCGACGTGTTCGCTGAGGAGTCGCCCAACCGAGGCAACTGGCTGTCCGCGGTGGAGAAATGGGAAGCGACCGGCGACAAGACGCTGACCATTACCCCCAGGCGGCCGTTCGGCCCCGCTTTCCAGGTCCTGTTCGGCAACACCGACGGCGGGCCCTGGATCGTCCCCACCGAAGTGTTGGAGGACGAGGACGCATCGAACACGGCGCCCATCGGCTCCGGCCCCTGGATCTTCGAGAGCTGGGAGCCGGACGTGGTGATCAAGTGGCGGAAGAACCCTGAGCACTACGACGCGCCCAAGCCGTACGTGGATGCGCTCGAGGCCACACTGGCCGGTGACCCCGAGGTGATCATCCAGAACCTGGTGCAGGGTAACTTCACTAACAGCCTCTGGTCGGCCGAGATATGGGAACGGGGTCTGAGTGAGATGCCGAACGGCCAGTTCTTCACCGGCCCGGAGCAGGTCTGGGGCGGCGCCTACTTCAACTTCGGCCGCCCGCCGTTCAACGACAAGCGGGTGCGGCAGGCGCTCGCCATGTCCATCGACCGTCCCGGCATTTTGGGTGCCCTGGACCAGCCGGGAGCGGCCGGCGGCGGCGGCGGGCTGACCCACGTCTCCCAGTTCGCCAACTTCTACATGGACCCGATCAACGACGCCGCCACCTTCGGCGATAACGCCAAGTACTTCACGCGCGACGTCGAGGGGGCTAAGGCGCTGCTGGCGGAGGCCGGCTTCCAGCCTGGCACACCGCGCACCTGGAAGCTGATGAT
>CAJXNA010000317.1 GCA_913056415.1 uncultured Chloroflexota bacterium
CACAGCCTGGACGAGGCGCTGAAGTTCTACAGTGAGACGCTGGGCCTGCCGGTGCAGGCGTCCGCCACGGTGGAGGAGCAGGGGGTGAAGGCCGCCCTCCTCACTATCGGCGGGAGCGAGATCGAGCTGCTGGAGCCGCTATCGCCAGAGTCGCCGGTGGGGCGCTTCCTGGAGCGTAAGGGCGAGGGGCTGCACCACATCTGCTTCCAGACGCCTGACGTGGCCGCGGAGCTGGAGGGGCTGAAGGCGAAGGGGGTTGAGCTTATCGACCAGCAGCCACGGCGCGGGCTGGCGGGCATGATCTGCTTCCTGCACCCGAAGGCCAGCCGCGGCGTCCTCGTCGAGCTGGCGACGCCGGTAGAGTGATGGCGATGGCAACGTTCAAGCGCATCGATCACGTGGTTATCGCCACCGCGGAGCTGGCGGACGCCGCCGCCAAGTGGGAGCGTAACTTAGGGCTGAAGGTGGACGCCACCCTGGAGCAGCCGCTGGGCTCCGGCTTCAAGGCCGCTCGTCTGCCCGTGGGCGACGCCTTCATCGAGCTGGTGCAGCCGGTGGCGGAGAAGGGACGGTTCGCGGAGCAGTTCAAGGAGCGGGGCGAGGGGTTCTTCTCGATAAGCATCGAGGTGGATGACCTCGATGAGGCGGTCGGTTATCTGCGTGGGAAGGGCGCCCGTGTCTCCGAGCCGGAGCCGGGCATCTGGCCGAGCAGCCGCGTCGCCCGCGTGAGGGCGTCGTCGGCCCACGGCGTGCCGATCCAACTCATCGAGCGGCGGTAGCGTCAGGCTGCGGCCGACTCTTCGGCCTGGCTTTGAGCCCTCCGTTCGCTTCTGAACCTTCCTCTGCTATATAATCCACTCACAGGGAGGGTTCATCCACAGATGACTCAGGAAGGCAAGATCAAGGTAATCATCGCCAAGCCCGGCCTGGACGGCCACGACCGTGGCGCCAAGGTGGTGGCCCGCGCTCTGCGGGACGCCGGTATGGAGGTCGTCTACACCGGCATCCGGCAGACGCCGGAGATGATAGCGGAGACGGCGCTTCAGGAGGACGCTGACGTCATCGGCCTGTCCATCCTGTCCGGGGCGCACCTGGAGCTGTTCCCCCGCGTGGTGCAGGAGTTAAAGAAGCGGAAGATGGACGATTTAGTGCTGTTCTGCGGAGGGATCATACCGCGGGACGATATACCGGTTCTGGAGAAGATAGGATTCCGGGGGGTCTTCGGCCCCGGCACCTCCACCCTGGACATCGTGGAGTGGGTGCGAAAGAACGTCCCCGCCAAAGGCGCGCCAAGCAAATCGTGACCGATGATCTGGTCGCCCGTCTGCTGGACGGCGACAAGCGGGCGCTGTCACGTGTCCTCAGCTTAGTAGAGAACGGCTACCCCGAGAGCCGAGAGGCGATGAAGGCTCTGTTCGGCCACACCGGACATGCCCACATCATCGGCATGACGGGGCCAACAGGCTCCGGCAAGAGTACGCTGGTGGGCGCCCTGGCGCGCGAGTACCGAACGCGGGACCGAACTGTCGGCATCGTCGCCGTCGACCCCACCAGCCCCTTCAGCCACGGCGCCGTCCTGGGCGACCGCATCCGTATGCAGGAGCTGACGTCCGACCCCGGCGTGTTCATCCGCTCGATGGCCACGCGCGGCGCCCTGGGCGGGCTGGCTTCCACCACTAACGATATCGCCACCGTGCTGGACGCGGCGCACAAGGACATCATCATCGTGGAGACGGTAGGGGCGGGGCAGGATGAGGTTGAGGTGGCCGATACCGCCCACACGACGGTCGTCATCAGCGTGCCGGGCGCCGGCGACGAGGTTCAGGCTATCAAGGCGGGCATCCTGGAGATCGCCGACATACTGGTCGTCAACAAGGCGGATCAGCCGCGCGCCGACATCACAGCTCAGCAACTGCACGCCTTCCTCAACCTGAACCGGGACGAGGGCTGGGAGGTGCCTATCCTGAAGACAGTGGCGATCAGGGGCCGGGGGGTGGTGGAGCTGGCCGATGCGATAGACCGCCACCGCAGCTTCCTGGAGACTTCCGGGCGGCTGGAGGCGGCGCGGCGGCACAGGGCGCGGCGTCAGCTCCTGGCGCTGGCCGGGGAGGAGCTGCTGTCGCGCGTTCTGGCGTCGGCGGAGGCGAACGGCCGCCTGGAGGAGCTGGTGGAGGCGATAGCGAAGCGAGAAGTGGACCCGCACACGGCGGCGCAGCGGCTGATACAGGCGGAGGGCTAGGCGGGCAGGGAGATAGCAGAGGCTGCGAGGCCTGAACTCATCGTCCTCTTTCTTCTTGACTTA
>CAJXNA010000318.1 GCA_913056415.1 uncultured Chloroflexota bacterium
GGAGATCAACGTCCTGCCCAGGACGGACGGTGCCACGTCTCCCGAGAAGGTGTGTTGAGCGTGAGCCCCGCAGGGAAGGCCAGGCTCACGTCGAAACCCACCAGCGAGTCGCTGGCGGGCGGGTAGCCCTGCACGACGAAGTCGACGTCGAAGGTCGCCGGGTGCGTGACCTCTACACAGCTGTTGACAGCGCCTAGCGTGGTCTCTTCGACGTTGCCAGAGGGGGATTGGGCGACGGTGTTGCCCGTGGTATCCATGTCCAGGGCGGCCAGGGCGATCGTGCCGCCCTCGTGGGCCGCTTCGGCGGGCTGGCTTCCCCAGCCTGGAGACAGGCCGGCCGCCAACAGCATTACGGTCACTACTGAAACCGACAAGAGCGCGGCCGCAAGAGCGATCAGGGCTGTGGCCGAAACAACCTCGGGGCGCTTCCGCATGTCAGATACCCTCCCTTTATATGAGCTCGCTAGACATAAATACCATATTCAGGCGCTATTTGGCAATGACTATAGCCTTTTGTCAACGAATCTTCACCTGCGTGCCAACATGGCGCGGGCGATAACGGAGCCGCCGAATACGAGCATGGTCACGGGAATGGCGACGATCAGCCATAGAGGCAGCCTAGATCCGGACGAGGAAGAGCTATCGTCCGCCGCGCCGGAGCCGTTGTCCCCGTCAGTGGAGTCGCCGCCTGAGGGGTCGTCATCGGAGGGCTCGCCCTCGTTATCTGGGCCGGCGGACGCTCCGAGCGGCACAGAATCCGATATCTCTGGTGGTATGGGTGGTATCAGTGACACGGCCTCGTCGCCGGTGGTCCCTGAGCCGTTCCCATCGGGCGAGCCGACGCCATCGGACGAGCTGTCGCCATCGGGCGTCGGTGGCTCGGGCGAGCAGGCCGTGTCCACAGCGATCTGGGCCGCCAGACTGGGGCCATCGAAAAACTGATCCCCGTCTTGGTCGACGATGTACGCTCCCTCGGGGCCGATGAGGCGGGGGCCCAGGTTGATCTTTCCGTCGCCATTGACATCGATCTTGGGAATGCTGAGGGAACTGACACCAGTACCCTTGGCGATAAGGGTGATCCTGGCCAGCACCCCCGAGCCGGATTCGCGGGAGTCCTCCCCGATGTCCGCAGCGGCGAAGAGGTGCAGCCGGTCGGGGTCGGGTAGCCCCTCGGAAACGTCGATCACCCTGCTTCCGGAGGCGCTGGCGAGGAACTGCCTTCTGATGTCGGGTCTGGGGGTAGCCGCAATCTCAACGATCGAAGGGTCATACCGGAACGTTAGCTCGAAGGCCAGTAGGTCGCTGACGTTGAGAATGACGATGTCAATCTCTGCCGTTTGACCCACGTCAAGGACCAGGCAGTCATCGATCTGGCTAACGGAGGTGGGAAGGTTGCCTGCCGGGTCAGCGTCCACTGCCAGGGTTGTGGTGGCCTGCCCCTCGGCTCCCGGCTGGTGCAGGCCAAGTAGCGAATCGCCAACCATGCCGGCCGCAGCCAGCGCGACCGCCAGAATTCCAATTGCGAAGCGCGTAAGGCTATGCATTCGCGGCACCCAGGGCTAGGCCATCGCCGTCCGGCAAGCCCATGACAGTCGTCGCTTCACAGGTCGTCCTATAGGGCTTCTTAAGCATGAGAACGTCAAGAAGTGTTATGGACAGGTCGGCGTCCAAATCCACGCGGACTTGGAAGGCAGCCTCGCCTATCTTCGTGCCGAAGCTGGACTTCAGGGCCAGTATGTCCAGCAGGTTAACCTGCCGGTCATTGTTGAAGTCCACAGGCCAGGCATTGTGCAATGAATCTGTGGCGCAGGCGCTAAGGTGGTCGGTCCCGAGATAGAGCTCGACTTCGTCAGCGAATGAGTCGTTATCGTCATCCCAGTCATCGGTGTCGAGTATTCCATCGCCGTCACTATCGATGGTTGAGACGGGGCAAGTGATCCCCATGAACTGCCCTAAGACCAGTATATCCAGCGCGTCTATAGTGCCATCGAACCGAAGGTCCAGGCGCCCGCTGTAGAGGGGATCCCCCAGGCTTGCGCCGAAGGCGTCGTTGAATGGCTGCGCGTCCAACTCGGTCACAATCGTATCTCCGTCGATATCCGGCGGCCATGCATCATCATCGCCGCTATCGGAGCAATTGTCTAGCGGATCGGTGCCCAGCGAGGCTTCGACGCTGTCCCCAAACACCGGTGGGTCGCCTACTCCTGACGAGTCGCCGTCCGTATCTGAAAACGGCGGCACGATGCGGATTGAGTCGCAAACCTCGAACTGCTGAC
>CAJXNA010000319.1 GCA_913056415.1 uncultured Chloroflexota bacterium
CAGGTTCACGAAGAAGTCGTTGGTCAGCGTCTCGGGTCGGTCGGTGAAGACCCCGAGCTCGGACTGCCCGCCGTTCGCGTTCAGGACGCGCATGCCGCCGAGGAGGGCCGTCATCTCGGGAGCGGACAGCGTCAGCATGAACGCCTTGTCCACCAGCAGGTGCTCCGACGAGAGCTCGTGGCCCTTCTGCAGGTAGTTGCGGAACCCGTCGGCGGTCGGCTCGAGCACGGCGAACGACTCGGTGTCGGTCATCTCCTGCGTGGCGTCGGTGCGCCCCGGCGTGAAGGGGACCTGCACGCCGTGCCCGGCCTTCTTCGCAGCCTCCTCGATGGCTGCGCAGCCGCCCAGCACGATCAGGTCGGCGAGCGAGACCATCTTCCCGCCCATCTGCGAGCCGTTGAACTCCCGCTGGATCCCCTCCAGGGTCTCCAGCACCTTCGACACGCCGGACGTCACGTTGACGTCCCACTCCGCCTGCGGCGAGAGGCGCATGCGCGCCCCGTTCGCGCCACCGCGCTTGTCGGTGTCACGGTAGGTCGAGGCCGACGCCCAGGCGATCGAGACCAGCTGGGAGATGGACAGGCTGGAGTCGAGGATCTTGCCCTTGAGCGCAGCGACGTCCGCGTCGTCGATCAGTTCGTGCGTGACCTCGGGCACCGGGTCCTGAAAGAGCAGCGTCTCCTCGGGAACCCACGGGCCGAGGTACCGGGCGACGGGTCCCATGTCACGGTGCAGCAGCTTGTACCACGCCCGGGCGAAGGCGTCGGCGAGCTCGTCCGGGTTCTCGTAGAAGCGCTTCGAGATCTCCTTGTAGACCGGATCGACGGTCAGCGCGATGTCGGTCGTCAACATCATCGGAGCGGTCCGCTTCGACGGGTCGTGCGCCTCCGGCACGGCCTCCTGCGCCTCGGGGTTCTTGGGAGCGAACTGGTGCGCACCGGCAGGGCTCTTCGTCAGCTCCCACTCGTAGTTGAACAGGTTCTCGAAGTAGCCGTTGTCCCACTTGATCGGATCGTTGGTCCAGGCGCCCTCGAGCCCGCTGCTGATCGTATCGCCGGCTTTGCCGCTGCCATAGCTGTTCTTCCAGCCAAGGCCTTGCTCCTCGATGCTGGCACCCTCGGGTTCGGGACCTTTGTACTTCTCATCGGCAGCACCATGGGTTTTGCCGAACGTGTGTCCGCCGGCAATGAGCGCAACCGTTTCCTCGTCGTTCATCGCCATGCGGCGGAACGTTTCTCGAATGTCCTTTGCTGCAGCGAGCGGATCTGGGTTACCGTTCGGCCCCTCCGGATTGACGTAGATCAGGCCCATCTGAACGGCGCCGAGGGGATTCGCCAGCTCCCGGTCGCCGCTGTAGCGCTCGTCGCCGAGCCACTCCCGCTCCGGGCCCCAGTAGACGTCCTCCTCGGGCGCCCAGATGTCCTCGCGGCCGCCGCCGAAGCCGAAGGTCTTGAAGCCCATCGTCTCCAGGGCGCGGTTCCCGGTGAAGATCAGAAGGTCGGCCCACGAGATCTTCCGGCCGTACTTCTGCTTGATCGGCCAGAGCAGCTGGCGCGCCTTGTCGAGGTTCACGTTGTCGGGCCAGCTGTTTAGGGGCGCAAAACGCTGGGCGCCGCTGCCGCCGCCGCCACGGCCGTCGGCGATGCGGTACGTACCTGCGGCGTGCCACGTCATCCGGATGAAGAGCGGTCCGTAGTGGCCGTAGTCGGCCGGCCACCAGTCCTGCGACTGGGTCATCAGCGCATCGACGTCCTTCGCCAGGGCTTCGAAGTCGAGGCTCTTGAACTCCTCGGCGTAGTCGAACTCCTCGCCGTTGGGATCGGCCTGGGGGTGGTTCTGGCGGAGGATCCGCAGGTTCAACTGGTTCGGCCACCAGTGTTGGTTCGCTGTGCCGCCAACGGCCTGGTGAGCGGTGCCCATCACCGGGCACTTGCTTTCGCTGTTCATATTCTGTCCAATCGTGTTCTGAATTTTTCCACTCTGTTTAGCCGCCATGTCAAATCGGGCAATTCGATTAGCCCTCCAGCCCCGGGTTCTTCCGGACGCGAATCACGATGTCTACCTCCGTGACCGTCGTTCCGGGGGGCGGATGGGGAAGCTTCACCACCTTTAGCTCCTCGCCGGGAATGTCTACCAAATATCGATCCTCTTCGCAGAAGAAATGATGGTGATGGCTGACATTCGTGTCGAAATACGAGGGCAATGCGTCGATGACCACTTCGCGCAACAGCCCTGCCTCGGTGAACTGGTTCAGGGTGTTGTAGATCGTGGC
>CAJXNA010000320.1 GCA_913056415.1 uncultured Chloroflexota bacterium
ACAAATTCTCCCATGCCAAACGGATACAGGTGAGCCACAAAGACAAGCGTGTACCCACCTTCATCGATAACGAGCTTGTTATAGCTCTTCGGTGACCCCCTCATGATAAACAACGGCCTCACGCCCAGGTGGCGGCACATGCGTAGCTTCACTTCCAGCTCCCCACGCTCGATATAACCCCACCTATTCTTCACCTCGCACCCATAGGCGACATCGTCTCTTTCAATTATGAAATCCAGATTATGTTCCGTTTCATCCCACTTCTTTCCCCTGTACTCCCTTATGTCCTCCCCACACGCCAAGAAACGCCTTCCCATCAGAGCACTAAAGAACAGAAGTTCTGCGTGTTCTCCGCAAGCTGAGACAACCTCCCGCTGGGACATCTCGTCTATGACTTCCAGTAGCCTCGTAGCTTGACGACGGTGATACCATGCCCTCTACGAAAGTAGAGACTGACCCGCGTGCCACTTGCTGACTCAGCTGGCTCACTCCCCACCAACCCGTCATCATCAAGAGCGTATAAGGCTCGCGCAGTCACCCAGTGAAAGAAAGGCTTTTCAAAGAGGACCTGCAGCTGCTTTAGGTAGAATACCGTGTCCTTGTTCTCATCGAAGAACTTCATCAGCGCCGGCTTCGCCCGTTCAACATACTCGTCTTCAGCCTTCTCCTCAGGCGCTTCCGGCTCCCACCTGTACTCATCGTCCATGTCGCGGAGATTCTAGCATACGAAGCCTCCTCAACCTCTCACCCATCCCTGTGCTACCCTTAGACGCGTATCTCCTACAGAAACGGAGGCCACCGCCATGAACTGTCCCCGCGACGGAACCGAGCTAATCATCGAGCACCACCACGGCATCGAGGTGGATCACTGCCCCACCTGCAACGGCCGCTGGCTGGACCACCACGAGCTCGATGAGCTTGAAGCAACCGTCCCCTCCACGCCGGAGGAGCGCCGCGCCACCGTCCAGTACGCCAAGAATCAGAGCGAGCTGAACTGCCCCAAGTGCGGCAAGCGTATGACCGCCTTCAACTACCGCGCCTACGACCTGGAGCTCGACACCTGCGAGGACGAGCACGGCTTCTGGCTGGACGCCGGCGAGGAGGGCCGCGTGCGCGACATCATCGAGGAGCGGATAAAGGGGCTATCGCGATCTGCCTCTGCGGAGGCCGCCTGGGGCGGCTTCATCGACGGCCTGAAGGGCGGCAGCCGTGGCGGCGGCGTCTGGGGTCAGGTGACCGGCCTGTTCAAGCGGCGAAAGCGCTGAGCCTGCTGGCAGGCAGGCTAGGGCCGGACCGTCTGCTCCAGCGGCTCGAACACGCCGGGTTGCACCCTACGGGCAGCCTGGAAGCGGCCCGCACGTAGCTCCACCAGCATATCCTCTTCGCTCTCCAGCTCCTTCTCGAACACGGTGGCGTAGCGCCCCACCTCCATCGGCATGTGGGCGTCGCTGCCGGCCACCCCGGGCTTCCCCAGCACCTGCGCCACCTCCTGCGCCAGTGCGTTTTCGCGGTCGATGCAGCCGCCGTTCAGCACCTCGATGGCGTCCACCAGGTGGAACAGTGGATGCTCGGCCAGGACCTCAGGCGACATCTCATCGGCGTCGCGGCGGCCGCCGAACAGGAAGTTCGAAGGCCCGGGAAAGTAGCGGAAGGGGTGGCAGAGGATCATGTAGGCGTCGTTGTCCAGACAGACCTGTCGCAGGTCGCGGGCGCGGGCCTGTCCCCGCACCTCGCGGTCCAGGCCGAGGACGATGATGTGACCCATGTCGGTGGACCACTCGCGGGCGTTGAACACAAACAGGCCGCTCTCCTCCCGGAACCGGTCCGCCTCATCGGGCAGCCACTGCGACATGTGCTCCGTGAGGGCCACGCCTGTCAGACCCGCCGCTCGGGCCGACTCCGCCAGCCGCTTCGGCGATATGTCGCTGTCCATAGAGCCGACGACGGTATGGATATGCAGGTCGATGATCGTCCCCATCAATCCTCTTTCCGCTCCCAGACCTGCCTGCCGGAGGCAGGTACGACTTGCTCGCAGAATACCATAACGCTTACGTCAGACGGAAGCGACGACGCCCCAGGGTAGTGGGCCAGTTTGAAGTCCGCCCAACGTTGACGGCCCTAACCAGCGGCGAAACGTCGTAGACCACTGCCCTAGCGAGCAGCCGCCGTTATAATCGCCCTAGTCATGACCTCCATCCTGGGTATCGACAAGCTGCTACAGCGCCGGCCCCGCCAACTCTCGGGGGGGGAAAGGCAGCGGGTGA
>CAJXNA010000321.1 GCA_913056415.1 uncultured Chloroflexota bacterium
GAGCGTTTGCAGCAGCGTTCCATCTGCCCGCCGCAACTCGACGACCAGCGGCCGGGCCGGTGTGGAGTGAGTGTCCAGGAAAAACTCTTCCGAGGGAGAGAACTGAATGCCGTGCCAGCCGGTGGCTTGGGTCAGCCGCGTGAACTCCTTCCCTTCCAGGTTCACCCGGTAGAGGTGCTGGTAATAGGGATCTTCTCCCTCTTCCCGGCCGTTGGCCCTGAAGAACAGGTGGCCCCGGTCCTCATCCACACCCATCATCGCATCAACGTGCCACGGCCCTACCGTCAGCCGCACCTTCATGGAACCGTCGGGGCCGTATCGGTAGAGGTGAGCCCACCCGTCCCGCTCCGACCACCAGAGCAGGTCGCCGTTGTCCAGGCGCCGCGGTGCTTGGTGTTCCACGTAGGTATTGAGCCGCTCCTCGATGACGACCGTCCGGCCGGCGGCGCCGAAGATCGCCTGTTCGCCCATCATCATATCGATGGCGCGTAGCGCCTCGTCTTTCGTGTCGCAGATGAGCGCGCCCTTGCCGCCGGCGAGCCCGTCCGCCTTCACGACCGGCGGCTTCTCCAGCCCTTCGACATGGTTGCGGGCGTCGGTGCGGTTGCTGAACACGGCGGTGCGCGCTGTGGGGATGCCGTGGCGCTCCATCAGCGCCTTGGCGAACGCCTTGGACGATTCGATGCGGGCCGCCGACCGGCTGGGGCCGAAGGCGGCGATCCCCTCTACGGCCAGCCGGTCCACCAGGCCGCGGGCCAGCGGGTCCTCCGGCCCCACCACCACGAGCTCGCAGCGGTTCTCCTTGGCCGCGCGGGTCAGCCCTTCCACGTCCGAGGCGTTGAAGGGAAGGTTGGCGCCCAGGGCAGCGGTGCCGGCGTTCCCCGGCGCGACGAACAGGTCGGTCAGCTTGGGCGACTGGCGCAGCTTCCAGGCGAGCGCGTGCTCGCGGGCGCCGGAGCCGACGAGAAGGACGTTCATCTGGTGCGACTGGTGCTGGGGCGCGTTCTCTTGCGTGGCCTGTCCCTCGGGAGGGCGCGGACGTGCTCGCAGGCGGCGCGGGCGAAGGCGACAAGCGGCTTGTCGTCCAGGGAGGGCAACGGCGCCTGCACCCAGGTGCCGAACGTGCCTCGGCTGACGGTGAACGGGCCGGCGCCGGGGAGGGCTAAGAGGCGTTCTCGCTCCGGCTGCGGGAGCTTGAAGGCGGCGATGTCGTCCGGCGGAAGGATGATGAACATGCGGTTGCTCACCAGGAAGCAATCGGCGCCCATCATGCGGCGATGCGATACTTCGGGCCAGGTGAGCAGCTGGGCTAGGCGCTCCTTCACGACGTGGGCATCGTAGCCCCTGCGGCGCCCGCCCGCAAGCTTCGGCCTAGGCGGCGATCTGGACGACGGCTACGACGAGGAGCACGACGGCGGCGCCCAGCCCGGCGGTCCACTTCTGCCAGGCCTGCAGCCGCTCCGATTGCCGCGAGTGGTGCTCCAGCGTGTGCTGGAGGCTCTCCGTCTGGGCGGCGATGGCGCGCTGGAACTGGCGGGAGTGGCTTATGCGGCCCTTCTCATGCTGCCGCAACATCTCCCGCTGCAGCTCCGCAACCTCGGTGAGGAGGCGCACCAGGGGCGCGTGGACGGCGGGCCCGACGCCGTTGCCGCCGAGGCCGGTGCCGCAGTGGGGGCAGAAGCGGGCCCCGCGCAGGTCCTCGGCGTCGCAGTTGGGACAGGTTACGGTGCTGATCATGGTCATAGTTTTACCCTTTACGGGTGCTGCAATAGAGACGCCGGAGGGGGCTGGATGTTACGGGGGCTGTCCGGACTGCTCTGGCGTGTAACATCCGCGCATCGAACGCGTCTCATTGACCGGATAAAACGCAAGCAACTAGGAGCGCTGGAGATGAGTAGCGTTTACGCGGGCATTACGATTTTAGTCGTGGTACTAGAGCTGGCGGCGTTCATGAGCCTGTTCTGGAGGTCCGTGGATAAGGAGCCGTACCGCCGCTGGCCCCGCTTGCAGGCGCCGCTCCGAATGCTCCCGGGGAAGGGGAGCATCATCGACTCGCCGGGTGCGCTGGATCCGGTTGACGCCCGCCCGGCTTGGGCGCACAACCACGGCGACAAGACGCCGCTAGCCGGCCTCCCATCAGGTCACCCCGTCCTCGCGGACGCGGTCGGCGGCGAGGGGACGGCGGGCCCGGCGCCGTTGCCGGCGGCGCAGCGGGGGTAGAAGCGGGCGAGAACCTAGAATGAAGAACCGAGAACCA
>CAJXNA010000322.1 GCA_913056415.1 uncultured Chloroflexota bacterium
GTCTACGATCCCGCTACCGATCAATGGAGGCAGGCCACAGCCCTGCCGCAGCCTCGCCACCACGCAGCCGCCATCGGCCTCGATGGCAAATTGTATGTGGTTGGAGGGTTTGAGATCGGTTTCAGCGACCCACGTGATGATCTGTTCGTATACGATCCCGAATCGAACACCTGGGACGAGAAGAGCCCGATGCCGACGGCAAGAGGGGCGCTTGCAGCCGCGGTGGTTGGGGGCAGAATCTACGCGATCGCTGGCGTCCCCGGCGCCGGCGCGGCGAACTCCGACGCCGTTGAGGTCTATGAACCCCTGTCAGACTCCTGGACAGGGGCTGCGCCGATACCCACGCCCCGCGATCACCTGGCGATCGGAGTTGTTGATGGTAAAATCTATGCGGTCGGAGGGCGTACCTCGTTTGACTTTGGCCGCAACTTGAACACGAACGAGGAGTATGATCCCGCCACTGACAGATGGGTCGAGCGGGCGCCAGTTCCCACAGCTCGAAGTGGAATCGGCGCCGCCGTCGTCGATGGCCTCGTCTACGTCGTCGGGGGCGAAGGCTCTGAAGGAACGTTTGACGAGAACGAAGCCTACGACACCACGTCCGACTTGTGGCGGACGCTCTCGCCTCTGCCGACTGCTCGGCATGGGATGGGCGCTGCTGCAGTTGCCGGCGCGATCTACGTGCCTGCAGGTGGACCGACAGCTGGCCTGTCCGTGACGTCCGCGAACGAGGTGTTTGTTCCCTAGCGTCGCGTCGGCCACACTAAGGCAGATTAGTGCCTGGCTTGGCGGCGCTGCACGTGGGCATCCTACTCTTGGCCTAAGGATGGGTGCAGGGGCTTGCCTGCGGCCAAGGAGATGGCAGCGACGCGCTCCATGAGCCTGCTGAAGTTACCCGGAGTCAGGGACTGGGGGCCGTCCGACAGGGCATGGTCTGGGTCGGGGTGGACTTCGATGATTAGACCGTCCGCGCCAGCACCGATAGCGGCAATGGCCACGGGCTCTACAAGGTACCACTTGCCGGTGGCATGGCTGGGGTCGCCGAAGATGGGCAGGTGGCTAAGGTGTTTCACCAGAGGGATGGCACTGATGTCGAACGTGAAGCGCGTGCCAGTTTCGTGGCTGACGATGCCGCGCTCGCAGAGGATGACGTCGCCGTTGCCGTGGGAGAGGATGTATTCGGCGGCGAGGAGCCACTGCTCTACGGTGGCCCACATGCCCCTCTTGAGGAGCACGGGCTTGGCTGCTCTGCCAACTTCGTCCAGAAGGGCGAAGTTCTGCATGTTGCGGCTGCCTATCTGGAGCACATCAGCGTACTTGATCACGAGGTCTACGTCCCGGGCATCCACCACCTCGGTGACGATAGGAAGCCCAGTCTGGTCGCGGGCGTTGGCTAGTATCTTTAGCCCCTTCTCGCCGTGGCCGCGGAAGTCGTAAGGGCTCGTGCGGGGCTTGAACGCGCCGCCCCGCAGCATGTGCGCGCCCGCAGCCTTCACCGCCCGTGCGGTCTCCATAATGTTCTCTTCCGTGTCCACAGAACAGGGGCCGGCCATGATCACGAGGCGGCCGCCGCCGATCTCCAGCGTCCCGACGTTGACGACGGTGTTTTCCCGTTTGACCTCCCGACTGGCCAGCTTGAATGGCTTGCTGATGCGCACGACAGAATCGACGCCGTCCAGTTCGGTGAATTCGTCCTGGAGATCGGGATGGATTGCTCCGAGGACGCCGATGACGGTGCGCTCATCACCGCGGGAAAGGTGATCCTTGAAGCCTAGCTCGCGGACCCGTTTCTGTACCGCGAGGATCTGACCCTCCGTGGCACCGGTCTTCATTACAACGATCATGGCGATCCGGGATTGATCCTACCGTCCTGCGACATAAGCAAGGGTACTGCACGAAGCGGCCGATAGGCTACTTCCGGCTCGCAGCTGTGCCAATCCGCCACCGTCCCGACCTTCCGACCCTCACCGCAGCCGGCATATGCAGGTGGGCAGCAGACGTATCTGGGAGACGCAGGGGACCTGACCATGCCAACACTAAGTTCCCATAGTGTACATTGCGTCGCACAATCCTCGTTATCGGCCAAGGTGATGACTTCAACGAAATGCTGTTAGCCGCAAACCGGGCGTTATTCGTAGACTGCCGTCGTGGGGTGGAATTGGAACCAGCCGAACCAGTACGAGACCCGGCTCTCCAGGCGCGCCAGGCGCT
>CAJXNA010000323.1 GCA_913056415.1 uncultured Chloroflexota bacterium
GAGGGGTTCGACTTCGGCGGCTTCGGCGACATCTTCGACGCCTTCTTCAGCGGCACCACCGCCCGCCGCTCCCGCGACGCCCAGCGCGGCGCCGACCGACGCATCGATATCGAGATCGACTTCGAGGAGGCCGCCTTCGGCTGCGAGAAGGAGATCGAGGTCTCCCGCAACGAGCGCTGTTCCCGCTGCGGCGGCAACCGCGCCGAACCCGGCTCGCAGCTCACCCGCTGCCCCTCCTGCGAGGGCAACGGCCAGGTGCGGCGCGTCTCCCGCAGCTTCTTCGGACAGTTTGTTAACGTCACCATCTGCCCCCAGTGTCACGGCGAGGGCCGCCTCATCAAACAGCGCTGCAAGGACTGCAAAGGCGCCGGCCGCCAGCGCCAGACCCGCACGCTGATGGTCAAGATACCGGCCGGCGTCAGCGACGGCTCCCAGATGCGCCTCTCCGGCGAGGGCGATGTCGGGGCCAACGGCGGCGGCCCCGGCCACCTCTACCTGATCATCGGCGTACAACCCCACCCCCACTTCCAGCGTGACGAAGACGACCTCGTCTACAACCTGGAGCTCAACCTGCCCCAGGCGGCGCTGGGCTGCGAAGCGGAGATACCCACTCTGGGCGGCAAGCCACACACCCTCAAGATCCCGCCCGGCACCCAGAGCGGTCGCGTCTTCGTCCTCAGGGGCAAGGGCGTGCCGAGACTCCACGGCGGCGGCCGCGGCGATCTTCTGGTGCGCGCCGGCGTCATCGTGCCCAGGGAGCTCACCGACGAGCAGCGCACGCTCCTCTTGAAGCTGGCCGAGAGCTTCGGCACCGAAGTGTCCGACGAGGAGAAGGGCATCCTGGGCAAGATAAAGGACGCCCTGGGATAGAGCGGTGCCGCCGCCTTCGTCCCACGCGGCGGACTGGCTGGAGATAGCCGTACAGGTGGCCGGCATCGATGCCGAGGCCGTCGCCGATACGTTTCGTCCCCACTGCCCCGGAGGCGTCGCCATAGAGCCCGCCATCCGCCCTCATGGCGACGGAGACGTGGTGGACGGCGATGCGCCCGCCCTGGTGAAAGGCTATCTACCGCCCGGCGCGGACTCAGCCCGTGTTCGGCGCTCCCTGCGCCTCGCCCTCCGCTTCGCGCCCCTGGAGAGCCCGCCCCGCTGGCGTCGTGCCCGCCGCCTGCGCGAGGAGCGCTGGCGCGACTCTTGGAAACGCTACTTCAAGCCCCAGCGGATCGGTGAGCGCCTACTCGTCAAACCCTCCTGGGCCAAGTATGAAGTCAAGGCTGGCGATGCGGTCATCGAGATCGATCCCGGCATGGCGTTCGGCACCGGTCAGCACCCGACCACCGCCATGTGCTTGCGGGCGCTTGAGACCCGTCTGCGCCCCGGCGAAGCCGTCCTCGACCTCGGTGCCGGCAGCGGCATCCTCGCCACCGCCGCCGCTAGGCTCGGCGCCGGGCGCGTTCTCGCCCTGGACATCGACCCGCAGGCCGTCAATGCCGCGCGGGAGAACGCCGTCGCCAACGGCGTCCAGGGCGTGGTAGAGGTGCGCGAGGGCACGCTGCCAGAGGGTGCGCGCGGTCGGCGCTTCGATCTGATCCTCGCCAACATCAGCGGCCTCACCATCGAACGGTTGACCGCCTCCCTGGCCGACGCGCTGACCGGCACCGGCACCCTCATCGTCAGCGGCTTCATTGGTGACGCTGTGGAGGAGCTGCATCGCGCGCTGGCTGCAGCCGGTCTCATGGTTGATCGGGTGGAGGTGGAAGGCGTCTGGCGGGCGATCACGGCCACCAGGGCTGGCCGTGCGTAGGTTCTTCGTCCCGGCCGGCCTTCTCGCTGACCGCAAAGTCAACCTGCCGCCGGAGCTCGCCCGCCGTCTTGCCACCGTCCTCCGCCTCAAGCGCGGCGACCGTTTGGTCCTGGCCGACGGCGCTGGCCGCGACTACGAGGTGGAGCTCACCGCCGTCTCGCCCCGTGCGGCCACCGCCGCCGTTGTCGCCGAGAGGCCCTCGCCGCCGGAGCCCTCCCTGGAGCTGGTGCTGTATCAGTCGCTGATTCGGCCCCAGCGGTTCGAGCTTGTTCTGGAGAAAGGTACGGAGCTCGGGGTGTACCGGTTCGTGCCGTTGCTCAGCGGGCGCGCCCGGGTGAGAACGCCGGGCCCGGCTGGGGAAGGCGGGTCCCAGCGCATGCAGCGCTGGCGCC
>CAJXNA010000324.1 GCA_913056415.1 uncultured Chloroflexota bacterium
GCAGCGGCTATAATGAACGATTGCCTAATCCATCCCTGTTCCAGAAGGAGGCCCTATGACCACCGAGACCGCCACAAAGGCCGTCACAGGCAAGACCTACCAGCTCCTCATCAACGGTGAGTCCGTCGCCCCTAAGTCCGGTGAGACGTTCGACAGGCACAACCCGGCCAACGGCGAGATCGTCGCCACCTGCCCAAAGGCAAGCGTGGAGGATACCGACGCCGCCATCCAGGCCGCTCGCAACGCCTTCGATAGCGGCTCCTGGGCTAAGGCCCCCGCCCGCCAGCGCGCCGAAGTCCTGCGCAAGACCGCCAACAAGATCCGCGAAGAGCATAACGAGCTCGCGCGTCTCCTCGCCTCCGAGGTCGGCAAGCCCCTCAGCGAGGCGGGCATGGAGGTCGCCATGACCGCAGACGTGTTTGACTACTACGCCGGGCTCGCCCTGGACATCAAAGGGCAGGTCGTCTCCAACTACGTGGACGACGCCGTAGGCTTGATCCTGAAGGAGCCCGTGGGCGTCGTAGGCATCGTCACCCCCTGGAACTTCCCCCTGCTCCTCGCCACCTGGAAGGTAGCACCCGCCCTGGCCGTGGGCTGCACCATCGTCATAAAGCCCGCCACCTACACCCCCTGCACAACCTACGAGCTGGGCCGCATCCTCAACGAGTCCGGCTGCCCGGCGGGCGTGATGAACGTCATCAGCGGCCCCGGCAAGGACACCGGCGCACGCCTGGCCGCCTCTGACCTGGTGGACAAGATCGCCTTCACCGGCTCCACAGAGGTGGGCAAAGAGGTGATGAAGGCCGCCGCCGGCAACGTCAAGAAGATCTCCCTGGAGCTTGGCGGCAAGTCGCCCAACATCATCTTCGCCGACGCCAACCTCCAGAGCGCCGTCATCGGCTCCCTGTTCGGCATCTACCTCAACGCCGGGCAGGTGTGCCAGGCCGGCTCCCGTATCCTCGTCCAGCAGGACGTCCACGACCAGTTCCTTAACATGTTCACGAACTTCACCGCCGGCCTCAAGGTGGGCGACCCGATGGACCCCCAGACCCGCATGGGCCCCATAGTCTCCGAGCAGCAGCTCAAGACCGTCACTGACTACGTTGACGCCGGCAAGCAGGAGAAGGCCCAGCTAGTCCAGGGCGGCGGGCGCCTCACCGGCGACGAGTACGACAAGGGCTACTACTACGAGCCCACCATCTTCGACCAAGTGGACAACCGCATGAAGATCGCCCAGGAGGAGATCTTCGGGCCGGTGCTCACCATCATCCCCTTCAAGGACGCCAAGGAAGCGCTCCAGATCGCCAACGAGACGATGTACGGCCTCGCCGCCGCCGTCTGGACCAACGATATCAACAAGGCGTTCAAGTTCGCCAAGGGGATAAAGGCCGGCACCGTCTGGGTGAACTGCTACCACGCTGCCGGCGGACTAGGGTTTCCCCTGATGCCCTACGGCGGCTACAAGCAGAGCGGCATCGGCCGCGAGCTGGGCCAGGAGGGGCTTGATCTGTTCATGGAGACCAAGAGCGTCCTCATCAAACTGATGTAGTCACGAGGCAGCGAAACAGGCGACACGAAACACGTAGCCCGGGCTGCGTGTTTCGTGCTTCTGGCACCGTTTATCGGAGGCGTGCCCATGGCCAGCAAAGACCCCACCCGCAAAGAGCGTGACTCCATGGGCCCCATGGAGGTCCCCGCCGACGCCTACTACGGCGCCTCCACCCAGCGCGCCGTCCTCAACTTCCCCATAAGCGAGCTGCGCTTCAGCCGTCCCTTCATCCGCGTGCTGGGCCTCATCAAGCTGGCCGCCGCCCGCGTCAACGCTGAGCTTGGCCTCCTGGACGAACACACCGCCGACGCCATCGCCAAAGCCGCCCGCGAGGTCGCCGACGGCAAGCTGGACGACCAGTTCGTCGTCGATATCTTCCAGACCGGCTCCGGCACCTCCACCAACATGAACGCCAACGAGGTGATCGCCAACCGCGCCACGGAGCTCCTCGGCGGCCAGCTTGGCTCCAAGCTCGTCCACCCCAACGACCACGTGAACCTGGGCCAGTCCTCCAACGACGTCATCCCCACCGCCATCCACCTCGCCGCCCTGGAAGGCATCGAACGGCGGCTCATACCAGCGCTTGAGGGTCTCCAGGCCGCGCTGAAGGCGAAGTCGCAGGAGTTCTGGGACGTGGTCAAGACC
>CAJXNA010000325.1 GCA_913056415.1 uncultured Chloroflexota bacterium
ATCCCAGGCCGTGACCCCTATCTCGGCAGGCTCCTTCTCATGTGCCAGCCCACGTTGGATGGCGGCCACCGCCGCCTCGCGGCACAGCGCCGCCAGCTCCGCCGCGCGCGGCTGCAACTGCAGCCGTCCGCCCTGCAGGCGTGCGAGATTCAGCAGCTGTTCGACCATCCGCGCCATGCGCAGCGCACTGTTGCGGATGCGCGTCGCGGTCGCGCTCACCGGGTCGCCCGCCTCGACGCGCATCAGATACTCCGCTGACGCAAGCACCGCGCCGAGCGGTGTGCGCAGGTCGTGGGACACCGCGGCCACCAGGGAGCGCCGGGCCTGCTCCAGTTCGGCCTGGCGACGGTTGGCCGCCTGAAGGTGCTCTGCCATCTGATTGAACGTGACGGCCAGACGTGCGAACTCATCCGAACCATGGACCGGCACGCGGATGGAGAGATCGCCGGCGGCCATGGCCGCCGTGCCACGGCTAAGATCGGATATCGAGTCGCCAAGGGACGCCGCTGTGACTAAAGCCAGGGGGAGTGCGACGGCCAAGGAGAAGATAAGCAAGGCGATGAGAAGGGACAGATCATGGCCCGAGATGAACATGAGCTCGGCGACGATGAGGATGCTAGCCAGCGCCAGGATCGAGCCCAGGACGGCGGCGCCACCGATACGAGCCTGAAGGCTGGCGAACCTCAGGTGGGGGGCGAGGGAGATCGCGAGGTGGCCGAATAGGGTTGCCGCGAGACCGAGCAGCGTCATCAAGGCAGCCAGCAAGGCCAGATCGCTCAACGGGGGGTGTAAAGCCAGTTGCGTTATAAGCAAAGCCAGGCTCGTCGCTGCGGCTACAAGCACCAGATGTGCGGCCAGGAGAGTTAGATTGAGGGAAACTTTGCTCATGGTACGAACTTATAGCCGATGCCCCAGACCGTCTTGATGTAGCGCGGGTGGTCCGGGTCGGCCTCGATCTTAATGCGCAGACGTCTGATGTGGACGGTAATAGTGCTGGCGTCTCCTGCGTATTGGTAGTCCCAGACCTGGTCCAGGAGTTGGGCGCGGCTAAACACATCACCTGGGTTAGAGGCCAGGAACCAGAGCAGGTCAAACTCTTTGGCCGTGAGCTCTACCTTGCGGTGGTCCACGTGCACGTCTCTAGTCCTGGGGTTGATCAGCAGCTGATCGTATTGAATAGAGTCGCCCGATGCCGGCGCCGCGGCGCCGCCGGCGCGGCGTAAGACGGCCTTGATCCGGGCTACGACCTCGCGGGGGCTGAAGGGCTTTGCGATGTAGTCGTCGGCGCCGGTCTCCAAGCCGACTATGCGATCGGTCTCTTCTCCCTTGGCGGTCAATATGATGACCGGGACGGAGGAGTGAGAACGGATCTGGCGGAACGCTGTCAGGCCGTCGATCTTCGGAAGCATGAGGTCGAGAAGGATCAGGTCGGGGGCGCTTTCCTGGGCGGTGGCGACGGCTGCTTCGCCGTCTGCAGCCAGTAGCACCTCAAAGCCTTCGCGGCGGAGGTATCGCTCCATCACGTCCGTCACCATGGGCTCGTCATCAACGAGGAGAATCTTGGCGTCCATGTGTTCGATTATACGTGGGAGAGTTATCCGCGGGACGCATTAAGTCTTAACAATCCCTTAAGGGGCGCATTCGAGGTGATCTTTAAGCGCGCTGTAACCTGCTTAAGGGTTCTGTAAGCTTCGCTGTCTAAGCTTGAGTCCAAAGTACGTTTGGTAGTGGGTTCATGGAGACCCAGAAGGAGGACAAAAGTGACCGCACGTTATCGGAGCTACGCGCTCGTTGGTGTGGCGGCCCTGGCGCTGGCGATAGCAGCGCTGTCGGTGGCTGTACCGTCAGTCAGCGCTGGCCAGCCGCAGGGGCCACACGGCTCAGTTGTCTTCATCAGCGTTTACGCCCACGATACACTCTACGGGTCAGTCGTGGCGCCAAACTCGTTGCCCGCCAAGGGCCATTTCGACGAGCTGTACGTCTTTCCGGGCACCAGCTTCACTATCGTGTCCGATGCGGCCCCAGGCGACCGGGACTACAATGGGGGACGCTGGCACGTCAACATGGTGATGGGCGCCGCTGTGCAGTTCACCAACGCTGAGGATGTCCTGGCCTCCGGCCTTACGATCGTCTCGACCGAGACGTACTTCTCCTGCTCACTGCTGCCCCGCTGACCGTTCAC
>CAJXNA010000326.1 GCA_913056415.1 uncultured Chloroflexota bacterium
TTTTTAATGATACGGCGACCACCGAGATCTACACTCTTTCCCTACACGACGCTCTCCGATCTCGTTTGCCTTCGACATGGACTTCAGGCAGGAGTACTTGAGGCGGGCCGGAATCACACTGACGAAGGAGTAGTCATGCAGATTATATTCAGCTTCCCCCGTTTCTACCTGAATTTCAACCTCTTCGGTCGGGAGTTCTCCGCCGATGTGGGCTGGTTCGAGTCCGACATCCAGGAAGACTGGGCGTTTGGGCCTGAATTAACGCTGCTGGCAAAACTGACCGGCGGTAAGCCTGGCAAGGGCTGGGTGTCGTACTGGAATTCACTGGGATTCTTGGCGTTCCAGCACAAGCTGGCGGTGTCGGTAGGGACGGTTAGGTACGATGCCTGACTTAGCGCTAGAGAATCGGCTTTGGGCGGAAGGATTTAGAGTAGTCGGTGCGGACGAGGCTGGCAGGGGAACGTGGGCTGGGTCGTTATGGGTGGGAACGATTAGTTTGCGGCACCAGGACATCGCTATTGTCCAGGAGATGCTTGAGGACTACAACCTGAACGATAGCAAGCTGATGACCCCGCCCCAGAGAGCGCGCGTCTACCGCACGCTCCTGGAGGAGCGCATACCCTACGCCGTGGCCGACGCTACGGTGGGGGAGATAGACGCTCTGGGCATTGAGGGGGCCTTCAACCTGGCCCTGAACAGGGCCGGAGAGAGCTTGATGGAAGTCCTGCGAGCGGGCATCATCACCCCACAGGACATGTATGCCAAGACCTGCCTGCTCATAGACGGTAGCCGGTACAGAGACCTGAAGATACGCGACACCGGCCTGTCCGACGCCAGCCACTTTGAGGTCGTGGCCGAGGACAAGCTCGACGGGGCGTGCGCTACAGTGGCCCTGGCGTCCATCGTGGCCAAGGTGCACCAGGAAATCACCATGCGCGGTCTCGACCTGATTTACCCTGAGTACGGGTTCGCCTCGCACAACGGCTACCCGACGGAGGCGCACAAGAAAGCCGTCCGCAAGCATGACCTCTCCGCCGTCCACCGGCAGACCTGGAACGTCAAGCTCTAGGGTAGCTCTATCGTGCCGCTCATGCCGACCTCGGCCTGCCACGCAGCGCCGGTGTCGTAGACGGTCTTCCAGAAATCCACCCAGGCCCACGGCCCTAATCCCCTGTCCTCGCACACGTAGTCCACGCCGTTGAACGTGAATTCCTGGCCGAGCGCGAGCGCGTACCCGCACGCTGCCGCGCCTGCGTGCAGCGGCTGGCCGTTGGCCATCGTGTCCCCGACGCAGAACGGGGGGCAGGTGTAGAACGTCAGAGACACGACCATAGGAGTCGTGGGCTCCGGCGTCGGGGTAGGAGTAGGTGCTATAGTAGGCGTTGGGGTCGCTATAGGGGTAGAAGTCGGCACCGGCGTAGGTGCGGGTGTCCGGCGCGGCTCAGCAGCGTATGCGCGTGGCGCGGGCTCCGTGGCCGCGTGACCTGGGAAAACCAGGGGGCCGACCCGAACCGTCACCATCGCGGCGAAGAGGATAAACCAGAGGCTGTAGAAGAACAGCGCTGAGTGCTTACGTGGTATCATATCCATCTTCTCTCACGGAATGGATTTACCGCAATCGTAGCAGCGAGCCTCGTACAACACTGCTAAGCCGCTGCGCGTCACCTTACGAGAGACTTCCCTGCGCTTACCCCAGACGTGGTTGCATCGCATCTTGCCCATTCTTTTAAGATTGATTTTGGCCGCTTTGCTCCCCTGTTTAGCCCGTGCCTTGAGGAAGCCGACGCTACGATGGGTGCCACCCCGCACGAAATGGGCTACCTCATGCTTAATCGTCTCACGAGGGTCAATCAGCCCGCGCTTGATGCAGATAGTGCCATACTCAGAGTCACCCTTATGGCAATGGGCGTGGGCTATTGTGTACCGATTCAGCCGATACTTGCAGTCGGAGGCCCAGCGCATCGTTAAGGCGGCTTCAATGTTGAGTCGCTTAGCTTCACGGTTGGCCAGGCGCTGGAAGGATTCCATCTTGTTCATTATCCTCGTGCATCCTTTCTCATTAGGCTAAGCCCAAGTCTTCGACGGTCGGCTTGTTATCCGACCACCATTGCTTGAAGGTGTCCATGCGCCGCTCATCCTCTTCATCGCAGCGTTCGCCTGCTTCGATGTTCAGGTAGGGGG
>CAJXNA010000327.1 GCA_913056415.1 uncultured Chloroflexota bacterium
GAAGTTGTCGGGCCGGATATAGGGGTTGCTGCTGACGATGACGTTAGGCATGTAGGGCGTTGCCTCCGGCCCCTCGCGGTGGACGACGAAGTTCTCGCCGTACTGGATCGCCTCCGGTATGTCGCAGTAGGCGTTCATGCGACCGGTGTCGGTGAAGAAGGGGACGTTGTCGTGGGTCTGTTCGTAGAAGGGGATCCGCGGGTAGGTGCGGAACATCATGAGGGCGGCGCCGGGCTCGCCGAACTTGCCGGCCATGATCTCATCCACCTTGTAGCCCATAGTAGTGGTGGAGGCGTCCAGCAGCCGCTGCAGGTAGATCTCCGGCCGGCCCTCCAGTGCGAACTTCCAGTAGCTGGCCATCCGCGGGTCGTCCAGCTGCTCGCCGAGCTTCTTCGCCATCTCGGCGATGATGGTGACGTCGTCCTTGCTGTCGAATACCGGCTTAATGCCGTCCTTGCCCCAGATCTGGAGGAAGGGATTGGAGCAGGAGGCCGTGACCTCCAGGGACTGGAACTCCATCCAGGAGTTGGCGGGCAGGGTAACGTCGGAGTACTCGGCCGTGGCGGTCATCTCGATGTCCTGGTTGATGATCAGGTCAATCTTGGGGTTGACGTTCTTGATGAGCTCATAGGCCCACTTAGCGTTGTTGATGATGTTCACGTTGTTGAACCACATCACCTTTGTGGGCGTAGGCATATGCGTCTTGCCGGTGAAGTTCTTGCGGCCGTCCCTCGGCGTCTCGACGATGAGAGCCTTGTCGCCGTGATCCCAGTAGGCGGGCTCCTCATCCCTGGCGTGCCCCTTGACCACGATGTCCTTGCCCGATGCGGTGGGATCGAGGTTCGGCCGCAGGGGGTCTTCGGCGACCCACCCCTTGAAACCGGGACCCGACCAGGGGGCGCTCTGGAAGAGAGCGGCCTTGTAGTTACCGGCCCAGGTGTGGCATCCCGCTCCCGGCTGACCGATGTTGCCCGTGAGCATCAGGGGCAGGTAGGTCGCGCGGTTGTGAAGGGTGGCGTGGAACCAGTGGTTGACCCCTTCGCCGATGTGGATGGCCACCGGCTTGATCGTCGCGATGTCCTCGGCCAACCGCTCGATTAGCTCCTTGGGAGCGCCGGTGATCTCGTGCACCGTATCCAGGTCATAGTCCCGGAGGTGAACCTCGTACATGTTCCAGAGGGTCATCACCTCCACCTCGCTGCCATCCGTCAGCTTCACTTTCTTCTTGAACTCCAGCGCCGGGTCAAGCCCCGCCTGGGTCATCCGCTCGCCGACTTCGTCGCGGGTGATCGCCTTGAGGCTGTCGCTCTTCTCGTCGAAGACGACGAAATCGCCAAGCTGCTCGTACTGCTCCTGTTTGAGGCCGTGGAGGGCGAAGCTGGGGCCGTCGCTGGACAGGCCGGGCTTGTATCCCGCGAACACCTCGTGGGCGTGCAGCCGCTTCAGGTTATCGGTACGGACCAGCAGCGGGAAATCAGTGAACGACTTGACGAACGCCTCGTCATGCAGCCCGCGGTCCATGATGATCTTGGTCACGGCCAGGAAGAGCGACGTGTCGGAGATACCCGGTCGCACCGGTATCCAGTAGTCGGACTTCGTCGCCGGTGGGCTGTACTCGGGCGCGATGGTCACGATCTTGCCGCCGCGCTCCATCAGCTCGTTGAAGAAGTGGTTCTCCGGCATCTTGTTCTCGACCAGATTCTTGCCGCACTGAATGTGGAGGCGGCTGTTTCGCAGGTCGTTGAAGTCGCAGTCTGAGGTCTGGAGGCCGTGGACGAAGGGGTGGCCCGGGGCCTGGTCCCCGTGCCAGGTGCAGTTGGCCCAGTTGCGGCCGCCCAGCGCCTCGTCCGGGTCTATGCCGCGGACGTGGCTGTCCAGTAGGGCGAGCATGTTGGAGAACCGGTACATCCCGTACTTGCCGATGACGCCCAGCAGGCCCATGCCGCCCCGAAGCTTGAATGTCCGGGTGCCTGCCCCCCGCATCGCCTCGATCATCTCAGGCTGATACCCTTCGGCCTCCAGCCGCCGGGCGCCCTCGTCGCCGCTGTAGAACTCCGCGATGGCGATCATGCCGCGGGTGACATAGTCGTAGACCTCATCCCAGGACAGGCGGACGAACGTGTCTTGGCCGCGGGCGGTGAACATGTACTTGTCTCGGTTTAGATCGGAAGAGCG
>CAJXNA010000328.1 GCA_913056415.1 uncultured Chloroflexota bacterium
TGGCGGGGCCGGTAGGTCGGTAGCAGCCGTTGACACCCGCCCGGCCCAGGCGCACATTCGCGGGCAGACGGGCAGTGTTGCGGCAGAGGGAGGTCGGGTCTTCTGGGCGTTGGGCGGTTCCAGCTTGTGAGGCTCAATATCAATGTACCGCCCCAACAAGTTAGAACCCAGTCGATTGCTTGGGTAGACTACGTGGCCGCACTGCAGGCAACTAGTGTCCGAGTCGTTCCAGGCTATTAGTTGACCCCCGCAGCGGGGACAGGGATTGTGTCGCGACATAGTGCCGTCAGCGCCTCATTTGGCTTTGGGAGGGTTATCCTGCATCCACTTTTGCAAGCATGTTCGGCTGCAGAATCGCAGGTTGTTCAATACGTGCTGTAGCGGGGGAGCCTTATTGCAAACCTTGCACACGACATGCGTCTATCGGAGGGCCATTCAGCCCCGGCGGTATCTCTACTCCCTATGGACGGCCCATCGTGCCTGGATGTTGGGATGAAGCGCTACGCCGTATCTCAGCGCAGCTTACTACCCCGCGCCCATGGCCTCCGTTGAGGCCCGCCCCGCCCAGGCGCACATTCCTTCCCCGTCATTTTCACCGTCCATTAACCAGTCACCGATAACCCGGCCGATGAATCCTCACCCGGCTGAGCTATAGACCAATTGGAGGGCGATGGGACACTACGAGAAAAGGAGGGCAGTGATGTCTGACAAGTTTGTGCTGGTGGTGTCCGACGAGAGTGACCGCAAACACGGGGTGATCTCCGTGCTCAACACCGCTCAGGAGACTGAGCGCCTGGTAGAGACACTCCTGGAGGCGGGCTCCGACCAAGAATGGATTCGGGTGTTTATGGGCTCAGAGGCTGAGTTCGCCACCACCTACCGGCCCGTGGTCAACTTAGCCGACGAGGCCAACCAGACAACGGAACCGGCTCTCCCTGCGAGCGACCAGGTGGAGCCAGAAGCTACAGAGACCGAAGCTGAGACCGAGGTGGAGGCGGTGGAGGCGCACAGCGGCAATGGTAGTTCGATGTCGTCGCTTTTCCGGAGCGCCCGAGACGAAAAGCGTGCCATCTTCGCCAGTGATTCAGCCGCGTAAAGTTGCGATCGATCACGATGCTGACACATCGGCTGGTGCAGCAATGTACCAGGGCCGACTGCGAAGTTTTCCGCCGAGGCAGATGAGAGATGTCCTACTCTGAAAGATCGCCCAGAGAGACCGAACACCTTCCTGGGTTCACTAGGAGCAGGCGGGCGAGAATTCAGCAGGGGTCCGACGGCTTCCTAGACGAACCAGATTTCAATTCGCTAACTTCGACTCGGAGGGGGGGCGCTCATCACGAAGACACGCGAACATTGGCGGAGCTTGCCGATAGCGTGATGGCGGCCGCAAGCGAGGAGGATTCGCAGCCGCCGGAGAGCGCGATAGAAGACTCGACGAGGGAGTCCGAGCTGCAGGGTGAGGCTGGCCCCGAGTCTGCCGATTCCCCGCCCGATGAGCCTCCGGAGACGGCCCAAACACGATCAAGGGGCCGCCGGGCTTGGGTCATCGTCGCGGCACTCCTTATATTCGCGGCCGGAGCAGGGCTCCTTAATCCCGGCCTTGGTGAGAGCGGTTCCAGGCCGCATTCGGAAGCAGCCTCAGAAACCGAGGCTTTGCCACCCGAGGGTGAATCGCCCAGCGAAGGCTCCGGCGGGCCACCGGCGGGGGACGAGTCCCTCGAGGCGTTGGTAGCTGATCCTACGCCAGCTCCTGTATCTACGGTTGCTCCAACGCCTGCACCTGTCGCCGCAGCTCCCGCGCCCATGCCGAATCCAACGCCTGCTCCAACCGTTGCTCCGACTCCCAACGTTGCCCCAGCCCCGACTGGCGTACACGTTGGCAATCTCGTCCCCCGCGTCGAACAGCTTGGACAAGGAGCGAAGATCAAAGTCTCGATCGATGTCTACGTCCACGACTCCTCTCACAGCGCCATCGCCGGCGCCTCAGTCAGCGGCCAGTGGACAGGTACCTCTGGCTCCACCTCTTGTACCACGGGCGCTACTTCCTTCTGCACCGTTCAAACCGGCCCAATCAGCGTACCTGGCAGCGTGAAGTTCAAGGTCACCGGCATCACCTACAACGGGCTGGACTACGAGCCCGCCCGTAACCACGACGCCGGTGGTGATAGCAACG
>CAJXNA010000329.1 GCA_913056415.1 uncultured Chloroflexota bacterium
GTCCACAACTTCACCCACAACGTGGACGCGCCCCTCCGCGAAGCGGACGAGGAGCTGGCCAAGGAGCTCTGCGAGGCCGTCATCAGGTTCGAAGATGAGCTTATCAGCGAGCGAGTGGGGCGCGTTGGCGCTGAGGCGATACGCGTCCGCGATCTTCTGCGAGACGCCGCCGAGGCGCTGGGATTCGCCCGTCCCGGCGGATAGCCGCTCGTTGGCCCACCGCCGGCTGCATGCTATATTGCCCCCATACCTAGAAGCGCGTCACGCCTAGCCACAGGAGGGCCACCTTGGAGTTCGGAATCCACCTGCCCCACGTCGGGCCGTTCACCACGCCCGAAGCCATCAGCGGAGTCGCTCGCAAGGCCGAAGAGCTCGGCTACCACTCCCTCTGGGTCAGCGACCACATCATCACGCCTCGCAAGATCGATTCCCCCTACCCGGGCGGCCGCTACCGCGTTCAGCCCGAGTGGCCCTTCCTGGAGCCCGTCTCCACCCTGCTATACGCGGCCGCAACCACCAAGCGCGTCCGCCTCGGTACCTCCGTCCTCGTCATCACCCAGCGTCAGCCGGTGATCCTGGCGAAGCAGCTCGCCACCCTGGACTTCCTCTCCGGCGGACGCCTTATCTTCGGCGCCGGCGCAGGCTGGATGAAAGAGGAGTTCCAGGCGCTCAACGTGCCCATCGCCAACCACGGCCCCCGCATGGCGGAGTATCTGGAGGTCATCCGTCGCTGCTGGACCGAGGACGACCCCAGCTTCGACGGCCGCTACTACAAGCTGGGCGACGTGGGCTTCTACCCCAAGCCCGTCCAGAAGCCGCACCCGCCGATATGGGTCGGCGGTTTCGCCGACGGCGCCCTCCGCCGCGTCGCCCAGTACGGCGACGCCTGGCACGCCGGCGGCACGCCCGAGATGCTGAGCCAGGGCTACGCCAAGGTCAAGCAGTACGCGAAGGAGTACGGCCGCGACCCCGATAGCATCGCCCTCACCCTCCGCGGCGACGGCATCGGCCGCGGCGAGCCCGCCCAGACGATCGAAGAGCTACGCCCCTACAAGGACGCCGGCGTCTCCATGGTGATGCTCACCTTCATCGGCCCCAACGCCGACGCCGTCGGCGAGAAGATGACGGCCTTCATGCGTGACGTAGCCCCAAAGGTCTAGTGCGAGGCTACCCGAATATCCCTGCGAAACAGACTTGACATCTCTGATAATGTGTCTATAATGCAAGCCGCCTAATCATATCGAGCCAGCCGACAAGGCGCGTATCTAGAGGGGGGCGGAAGTGCCAGACGGCCGGAAAGTTTCCCTGCCATCAATTGAGCCGACCAAGCCGGTCGGCTCAATCTGTTCCCGTCGCGAGGATCAGGCCATTGCACGTTCCAACACAGCCTTCTGGCCTCACTCCCTACCGTCGAACATGCCATCTACATCATATTCAATCTGGAGATAGTTCTGTCGTCGTCCGGAAAGGAGAGAGAAGCCATGTCCAAAGAAGGAAAAGCTCTGGGGCATAAGCGAATTCATCCGAAGGAAATGGTGCGCAAAATCAAACCGGCGACCAGCCTCGACTACAACACCACGCACTCACAATCAGCTCATGCGGTAGCGCATAGGGCCTTTGTGGACTGGAAAACAGTTGCTGGGAACATGAGAAGAGAGAGGTTCCACGAAGCGCCTAAGGTTACAGTCGATTCGCTTGGTGACATTGTGATCGTCCTGGATGACGGTTCCCTTACTTTTCCGGACGGGGAACTGAACTATCCTGCCGTTTGGGACCACGTTCGAAACGCCTACGGCGACGAGTTCGATTTCCTAACGTTCTTTACGGATTTCTCCGTGCCTTTCGGCTATTCGTTCTGGAGCGCCATCTATTTCAATACTCAGGGAATCAGCCCCTATCAGCTTCCCTATGATGTCCGTGATGATTGGAACACTGACCGCCTCCAGGGTTTCCATTTCATCAACCCTGGCCACACTAGCCTCATGGGCGTCTACATGCAGGAATTCGGTCATCAATGGGGATCCTACGTCTACTTCGCGGACTCACCTGATCCAGAGTATGTTTCTGCGGACCTACTCCTTGACGGCGAACCCGGTCACTGGGACTTCTTCGTGGATGACGAGCACTCCCCTATGAACTACGACTTCCTGTTCACCCCTCA
>CAJXNA010000330.1 GCA_913056415.1 uncultured Chloroflexota bacterium
TTGTAACCGCGCAGCTCTTTCGCTCTGCGGAGATCTACTTCGACTCGTGTCGACACGACAATTCCTCGATTCCGCCTGCGGTCTAGCAGTCTACGGCCATATCGCGGTCACGTTGCTCGGCGGACCCGTCGGCGGGTCGCCCTGGCGTCAGCCTGCGCCTGGGCCTCCGTCTCGTAGCAGGCCGCGCGGCCCTGACGCACTAGCACCTTGCCTGTGATCTGGTGGGCGACGCACCACAGACAGCCCACCTTGATGACTTTCGCCATAGAGGGGACGTTACTACCACAGGAGCCACTCCGCAAGTGACTTGGTGACGTATTTGGTGCAATACGCCGCGACGGCCTCGTGCGATCGCGCGGGGACTACGCGGGCGAAGCCGAACCGGGAGTGCAGCGCTTCCCAGAGCGCCGATCGGCGAATGGGGCTCGCCGTACCGAAGAGTCCATGCAGGTGTACTGAGCCGGATCGATGGAGCTCAGCACCCAGAAATCCATGAGAAAGACGGTAACGCTTCGCCAGGAACGCTTGAACACGAGCCAGGGCAACATCGGCTTGATCCCGAGACATCTCGTAAGAAAAGGTCTGGGTGATGAACGTGTCCCAGCCCCAGCAGGCTGTGATGTATTCCCGAAGTGCCTGGCGCACCTTTTCACGACGCTCCTCCTCGAGAGGTCCAAGCCGCTCCTCAAGAGTAGTCCTGAAACGAATAGATAGCAAAGGGGCGCACTCCGCCCAGTCAAGGATGGGGGCGGAGTGCGCCGACCCCATCCCTGCTGTCCCTTCGTCCGGAGGAGCTGGAGGAGTTCAGTCCTACCTCCGGTGGGATGTTCAGTGCCTCTGGTCACATGGACCCGAGGCTGACCGTCGGCACCCGCTGGGGTTCATCACGCCCCAGGGAGTGGTCAGTCGCGTTCGAACGCGCGACGGCGCATGAGAGCTGACCAATCAGTCGCGGGCATCTGCACGCGGCGGTAATACACGGAGACATGAACCTGGACATTGGAACCACTGTCATTCCGCACGCGGAAACGCATGCGGCCTGGTAGGTGGAGCGGATGAGGATGGAAGTCGTAGATCGCGGGCATCGCCGCACCTACGTAGCCACCGATCACCAGGGACGGAGCGTCGAGGATCTCGAGCTCGCTAGCGGGCACTCCTGCCAACTGGTCGCCCTCCAGCCCCCAGACGACGGGAGTCAGGTTGGTCCCGCTCGCACCGCCCCCTTTCACGGTGCAGTAGAGATGCCACACTTCGTTGCTCCACCGTTGGACCTGTGGCAGGTTGAAGAGGCGAGAGGCACCGTTGCCGTTCGTGATCGTCAAGAACCCATGTTCTGCTTCGATCAGCGCGAGTCCGGACATAAGCTACGACCTCAGCGACAGCAGCAAACCCATCTCTTCGAGCGTGAACTCAACGAACTTGTAGCGCATGAGGATACCGGCCTCGATCGAACCATTCGCTACTTCGCTTTGGACCCGATGCGTGATGTTCCTGGCCGTCAGAACCGGGGGATCGTAGTGGACCAGACCGCTTGGTGCCACCCAGACAGTCATTCCAGCGGCGCCGGCGAGACTGATACCACCAAGTGTGGCGATCTGAATGTAGAAAATCTCAGAGTCGATGATCGTCTCATCAACCGCTGCCACGTTCGGTACTTCCAGCGTTCCTGTTTCCAGGTGAAGGGAGCTCGTGTAGGGATGCGTTCCCAACGCGCCAGTCAGTGCTGAGACGTCGAGGGTCTTAGGCCAGCCAAGCACGTCCATGACAGCCACGCCCATCCGCGGACCTAGCTGAAAGTCGAACACACCCTCGACAACCGCGACTCCAGGGCCGGGAGTGAGGAAGCTCTTTGCCCACCGTGGTGAACTGATGTCTCTCATTACTTCTTTCCTTTCTTGCGTAGAATCTGACATGCGGCCCCCAACGCGGCACCTAACGCCGCCACACGTGGGTCTGTGGAACCCAGGAGAGTCGGGCCGATAATGTCACACAATCCAAACACCGCTGCCTTCGCCGCAGGCCCCTTCACTCGCTCCAAGAAGCCGACAGCCTGTTCGTCGTTAACCAACGATTACCTCCTTGTTCCGCCTCCGTACCGGGCGGCCTATCCGCCGCAGCTTCTTCGCGGCATTGCGCTCCAGGCGGTCT
>CAJXNA010000331.1 GCA_913056415.1 uncultured Chloroflexota bacterium
CGGGGCGAAGGGTGGAATCGGCAAGACCACCATCGCTACCAACCTGGCGGCCGCCATCGCCCACGAGACGAGAGAGTCGGTGGTCCTTATCGACCTGGACCCTCGGTTCGGCGATGTCGGCATCCTGCTGGACATCCCGGTAGAGCGCAGCATCGCCGATTTGGCGTTACCGGAGGAAGAGGTCACCAAGGAGCTGATCCAGGACTCCCTGTACGTTCACTCCACAGGCGTCAAGATCCTGGCGGCCCCCTTGCGCCCCACCGACTGGCGGGACGTGAACCCGCGACACATCGAGCGGGTGGTGACCGTTCTGGCTCAGACGTATGACTACGTGATCCTGGACACCCCCGGCACGTTCAACGACATAGTCATGCGGGCCTTGGAGTTGGCGAACGCTATTCTGCTGGTGACGACGCCGCACGTGGCCAGCCTCAAAAGTACCCGGATGGCGATCGACATGCTGCATTCAGGGAACTTCGATCGGGACAGGATAAAGCTAGTGGTCAATGCTACCCAGGACGCCAGCGGCGACCTGACCCCGCAAATGAAGGAGATGTTGGGCCTGGAGGTGTTTTGGTCCATCCCGTATGACCCCAAAATCCCCCTCGCCGCCCAGTTAGGGACGCCGGTGGTCATTGCGAAAGACCAGAGCAAGGCCGGGAACACCCTTGCCGAGATGGCCCTGGCTCTAACAGGCGCCACCGCCCATCGCCAGCAGGCGCAGGCCAAGGACATGGTGGGCGCCATCATCGGCCGTGTCTCGTCCAAACTCAGCTCGGGTACTGTGGGCGACTAGGAGGCGCGGACAACCCTCCTCGGGAACCCCCGGTCTTCCTGAAGTTTCTGAATCTGCCGCCTTAGCAATTAGACCCCTCACAGTGTGACTTTTAATCCGGGAGTCGTGGGTTCAAACCCCACGGGGCCATACATATAGCACCAGGATATGACACTATGTGCCGTTAGTGTGAGCCACAACCATGCTCTTCAGTTTCACGGCGTCGCACTAGCAGCGGACGAATCCGTGCCAGCAAGTGGCGCGCTGCTCTGCGATCTCGACAACACCAGCTACCGAGCGTTCCGCACCACCCGACGGTGTATTCATGACTGATCCTTGGAGGACCATTGTGCTGCTGCCACCTCCGTCCAGGTTTATCGCATTCACGAGCCCAAGCCGGCTCAGGTACTTCTGAAGCTCGGCGAGGCTCATCCCTATCGAGGCCGTGCTTCGTCCATCTACCACGACGATGTATACAAACGCCTCCTCGTCGATACCGACGGCGGTCCTGGGGTGCCTGCCGCTGGGAAGGGAGCTACCGTCGCTCGGTTCGCCATTCTGTAAGAGCACATGAGAACCACCCACCATGAAGTCGACGGCCGAGAGAGGAGATGAGGTGTTGAAGCTGAGGGGGCCCTCGATGTTCTGCTTCATCCACTCGGCCGCCTCTCCCCTCGCTATCAGTACGAACTCCCCTGTTGCCAGAGGAATGTCCTCTATTGCGCCGCACGAAAATCTGTAAGCGGCATTCATCGCTCGCTCCGTCGGGGCGAAGAGAGCGTAACAGCCGTCCACATCCAGCGAAAGTTGCTCCCCCCAGTAGGCGTTGAAGAGGGCGAGGCCGTTCCCGCCAGGAGGCCTGTTGATGGTCTCAAGGCGCTTCGTCTCTCCAGCTGTGGGGTTCACATAGACCGCGAACTCCTCCGCTGGACCGACCCAGGGGTTGAGATCAGGATCAAGAGCGAAGACGACCCCCGCCGGCCGCGGAGCATAGACGACATTGCTGTCAGAAACGATAGGACCTCGAGTGAGGTATTCCCCTTGGCCCAGATTGAAGAAGTCGCCGTTGATCGATACAAGGGTGTCCCGGGCCTGGGCAGATCTGCTTACTGTGCTAGGCTTTCCGAGAACGTCTGCCGCTGGCGCCGCGCGTAGTTGAACGTCGGGATCTTGGAGGTCTACACGCGTCACGAATACGCGCACGGGCCCGGGCAGGACTTCCTCCTTGTAGCAAACCTTCTCCGTGATGATGCGCCAGCCTTCAGGACAGGGTGGCGGCGGGCCAAGGACCTGAAGCTGGGCGGTGGCTTGCTGGTCGCCACTGGTTACGGTGACCTCAAAGGTTCGAACCTCGCCGTACGATAGATTC
>CAJXNA010000332.1 GCA_913056415.1 uncultured Chloroflexota bacterium
CGGCGGGAGGACAGCTCTGCGGAGGCGCTGGAGGAGGCGGAGCGGCGGTTGCCGGGGCTGGGGGAGCGTGTCGTCTGGTTGAGGATGCCCGTGGTGGCGGTGAGCGCAACGGAGATACGGGAGCGGGTGCGCGGCGGCCAGCCGATAGGCGACTTGGTGCCGGCTACGGTGGAAGAGTATATCCGGAAGCAGGGGCTCTACAGCACGTAGGTGAGCCGAATTTTCGCCCCGCGTTCGGCGGCCCAGTCCGCCATCGTCGCTAGCTCCCGCAGGCGGTCAGGCAGCTCCGGGAAGTCGGCGGCGAGCTCTCGGAGCTGCTCAGTCGCCTCGATCGCCTGAGCCACACTGCGGGCGCTCTCCGCCAGGGGCGCTGGGTCCTGCCACATCGTCTCCAGAGCCTGCTCCTCGGCCGCGCTCTCGGTGCGGGCGTCAGCGAAGGTAAGTAGGGGCGCGAGGTTGATGTGGAGCTGCCGCTTCAGGGTGCCAGCGGCCTTAGACAGGGGATGGCTGGAGCCGTAGCGCTCCGAGTGGGCGAAGGAGATGAAGTAGACGATGTCGGCGCTATCGCCGAAGAACTCCAGGGGGCAGTCTTCTTCGGCTGTGGTCTCCACGATGAGCGCCGTGGCGGCGGGCTCGCTCATCTCGTCTTGACGGCTAGGCCCAGCCGGGGCAGGGCGAAAGCCAGGTGCAGGCGGGGGTGAGTGGCCAGCTTGCGGGCGTAGGCCTGGATGCGGTCGGCCCAGTCTGGCTCGGAAAAGCCGGCCCAGTCGATGTCGCTGCGACCGAGGACGGCGTCTTCGAGGGGGAACCAGTTGGACATCACCAGCAGGCCGCCCGGCCGCATGACGTCCAGCATAGTCTCCAGGTAGTCCGGCTCCTGAACGAACCAGCCGTCGTCGAACACGAAGTCATAGGGGCCGGATAGAGTGGGCAGGACGTCGTCCGCCTCGCCTTCGAGGATGCGGACGCGCTGGCTGAAGCCGGCGGCGGACACGTTGTCGAGAGCCAGGCTTACGTGCTGGGGGAAGCGGTCGATGGTGTCCAGGCTGCCGTCGGGGTCAGCGGCGGCGGCCAGGTGGAGGGCGCTGTAGCCGAGGCCGCAGCCGATCTCCAGGATGCGCTTGGCCGCTGTGGCGCGGATGAGGAGGGAGACCAGGCGCATGCTCAGGGGGCTGGAGGGGTAGACGCCGCACTGCTCGCCGTGGGCCTCGCGGTGTTCCTCGGAGGCCCGGTACACGTGGGCGTAGGGGTCTTCGCCGTACAGGCCGAGGACGTAGGAGGAGAGGCGTTCGGAGTCGGATTGCTGTGTCATGCAGCGCGGCGGGGCTTACGTAGCATAGGCCTGCTGCTCGACGATGAGCGGGGGGTCCCCTAGACGTCCAGGGTGGCCTTATCGTAGTGGCTCTGGATGAATTTCTTTCGGGGGGGCACTTCCTCGCCCATTAGCTGGGTGAAGACGCGGTCGGCAGCCATAACGTCTTCCACCATGACGCGGAGCATGGTGCGGCGGGCAGGGTCCAGTGTGGTTTCCCAGAGCTGGTCGGGGTTCATCTCGCCGAGGCCCTTGTAGCGCTGGATCGTTATCCCAGAGCTGTCAGCTGCCTTCTGCAGAGCATCAATCATTTCGTACCAAGGAACATCCGTCGCAAGCGGACGTTCTCCTCTAAACACCGTGTACTCTTGACCCTCTTGGAACTTGGACACCCTTGGAAGTATGGCAAGCAAGCTCTTGAACGCACCGCTCTGAATCGTGGCAGGAGCGATACGGGCGCCAGGGGCGTCAATGTAGGACTCATGCTCGGGGTCGAAGTGTATGTCGCACTTTATTCCCGACTTGATAAGCTGGTTGGCCACGCGCCTTAGGGAGCGCGCGTCCTGAAAGTTAATCTTCCCATTGGTCGACTGGATCTTGAGTAGGGCAAAGGTGAGATCAGGCGTTAGGCCCATTCGAGCGAGTTCATCGAACCAATTGCGGCTTCTGGCAAGCAACTCGAAGATTTTCTGCAGTTCGGCACCGCGGAACTCCCGCTTTTTCCGCTTATCGACTATTGATACGTTGCGGAATGCAGTTTCAGAGACCCAACGATTCTTGTCTGATTCGTTGAAGATCCACGTGGCGGTCTTGCCATAAACAGCCCGGTA
>CAJXNA010000333.1 GCA_913056415.1 uncultured Chloroflexota bacterium
CCCTGGATGAAGCGCTCCCCCAGCCGCAGACGACCTTCCTCCTCCCGCACAACAGAGGCGAACCGCGCCGCCAGCACGACCGCCCCGTCGGGTATCTCAAGCCCTCGCGCTGTAGCGAGCAGCGGGCCCCGGTCCGGGAACTCCTCCTCCGGGTAGCCGAACATCAGGTGCAGCGCCAGCGGGCTGCCGAGCGGATAGCCGGGGCCCTTGGGATGGAACAGTCCGTTGATCCCTTGCGCCGCGAGCCGATCCAGGTTCGGGGTGCGAGCCGCCTCCAGGGGAGTCTTGCCGTCCAGTTCCGGGGCCGGCCGGTCAGCCAGACCGTCGAAGATGATCAGGAGAATCCGCACGTCGGGCTAGCGCCCCTGCTGGATGCGGTGAATGACCCTGACAACGGACGGTGGCACCAGCTCCTCCCAGCCCTCGCCGCTCGCCATCCGCCGCCGCACCTCCGTCGCCTCGACGGCCTTGGATACCCCCGGGTGCAGCACCTCTACCGCATAGCCCTGCTGGCGCAGACGGTCCACCTTCGCCTGCTCCCAGGGGGAGAACACCCTCAAGTAATGGACCACGTTCGGCGGCAGGTAGTATCGCCACCTATCCGGGGAGTGTACCGGGAACGGGATGATCAGGGAGCGCTCCAGCGGGATACCCTCCTCGATGAGCAGCTCGCGGATCATGACTGATCGCTGGAAGAAGGTGAAAGGATTGGACTCCGGAAGGTGGCGGTGCTCGCTGGTCGCCTCTTCGGATATCTGGGTCGGGTCGGCGTTCGTGATGCCGATGACCAGGTTCTCGCAGCGCTCTACCGCCGCCCTCAGGTACTCCAGGTGCCCGTTGTGAAACGGCTGGAAGCGCCCATGGATCATGCCGAACTCCGGCTTTGCGGTCGACATCGGATCAGGGAGCGACGGTGACGCCCTGGCCTTTCGTGATCTCGCCTACGCGCCAGACAGGCAATCCCTCTCTGGCGAAGCCGCTCTCCACCGCGACGGCCCTCTCCTTCGGCACTGCGAACAGTAGCCCGCCGGAGGTCTGCGGGTCGTAGAGCAGGTGCGCAAGCTCCTCTGTTACCTCCTGCGAGATGCTGACCTTGCCCTGGAGGTACTTACGATTGCGTGCCGCTCCTCCGGTTATGATACCTCGATACGCGTACTCGAGCGCCCCCGGCAACGCGGGGATCGCGGAAGCGGAGAGGCGCACTTCAACGCCACCCGCTGCCGCCATCTCGTAGCCGTGCCCCAGGATCCCGAACCCGGTGATATCGGTCATGGCGTGCGCCTCCACCTCCCGCACGATGTGCGAGGCGCAGCGGTTGAGCAGCGTCATGCTGCTGACCGCGGCCTCTAGGTGTTCCGGCTCCGCCTCTTCGAACTTGGCGGCCGTCGTTACGATGCCCGTGCCCAGCGGCTTGCTGAGGTAGAGCAGATCGCCGGGTCGTGTGCCTGCCTTGGTGTATATCTGCTCCGGGTGGATCAAGCCCATCACGCAGAGCCCGTACTTGGGCTCGGAGTCTATGATCGTGTGCCCGCCGGCGATCACCGCCCCGGCCTCCGCCACCTTGTCGGCGCCGCCGCGCAGGATCTCGGCCACCACGTCCGATCCCAGATCATCCGGGAAGGCGGCGATGTTCAGGGCGAGCGTAACCTCCGCTCCCATCGCGTAGATGTCGCTCATAGCGTTCGCCGCCGCCAGGGCGCCGTACTGGTAGGGATCGTCTACCAGGGGAGCGAAGAAGTCCACCGTGAGCACCACGGCCTGCTCATCGTTAAGCTTGTAGACGCTGGCATCGTCCGGCGCCGCCAGGCCAACCAAGAGGCCGAGCGGCTGGCCGTTCTGCAGACCGGCCAGATACTCAACGACTTTAGACAAGTCTTCCGCCCCGGTCTTGGCGGCGCACCCAGCGCGGGCCGCCAGCTCTGTGAGGCGCACGGGATTGGTTACCATGGGCGGCCTCCGTTCTTCCTTCCTAGCACCACTGGACTCTGCGATTGCCAATAGTTGCTACGAACAGGCTGCGCTCATGGATGAGCGGGCTGGTAGCAGCCCATTCTACGCCCCCTGGTGGGCGTGTTCAAGCGCTTGCCACTCAGGACGCAGAGACGGCTGAGGCTAGGACAGCGC
>CAJXNA010000334.1 GCA_913056415.1 uncultured Chloroflexota bacterium
CCGTAGGCGGGAAGGAGCAAGGTCATTCCTCCAGTAGTATTCGCGGTCGTCATATGAGCGCTTCCCGACCCTAGAGGAGGCGTCGCCGGGCCGAAAACAAGCGCCCCACTAGCGGTCGCGGTTTCTTGAACGAACGCCCAGCCCTGCATATTGGTGGGCTTGACGACCACGATGGTGGGGTCGGCCAGCGCCAACCCTCCTCCCTGCAAGGCCAGCAGTCCGGCCACCAGGGCCATCACCGCCAGAACAAATAGCTTCTTCATCTCATACCCTCCCTTTTGAGCTTTGGGGGAAAGCTACAAACTTTGATGTCGCACCCCTTTCCGGCCCCGCTCATGGCGAGGCCACTCTCTCATTCTTGGGAGTTCGCTTCCTCCCGCAAAACAAAAAGCGGCGACGAGCCGTCGCCGAATTTTCCACCTCAGAGATCGAGCGCCTCCAGCACCTCGTCTCGGTCGGCGGCTCAAGGTTATGTTAAGACGCGGCGAATTATAGCACTTGAAAAAGATTTGTCAAGAGCTCGCGAGAGAAATCCTTATATTAATGGCTCACCAATAGCTCGCTATTTGTCTGCCAATGCCCCTGGAAGCCATTTTCGGGCCGCGGCGGCCCTGCCGCCCTCCGTGGCCGGTGGCGACCTGAAGCCTGCCCGCCTCAGGCAGGGTCGCCGCTACACAGGTTCTAGCAGCCTAGGCTTCTTTGGCGACGGGCTCGGGCTCTGCCTCGTCGCGGCGCAACGCGGGGACGCGGGCGCGGAGGAAGGAGGGCACCGTCTCCTGGACGCGCTCCACCACCTCGCGCACCTCGCCGAAGCTGCGGCGCACCACTTCGCGGCTCTCCCGCTGCGACTCCGCCAGGTCCTCCAGCATCTCCTGCCTTAGGGCTATCCGGCGCGCCTGGTCGTTGGCCAGGGCCTCTGAGGCGGACTCGTACAGGCCGACGATGTCGCTGGGGCGCTCGGCCCAGCGACGGCCCACGTTCGTCCATTCGTGAGCGCCCTGGCGCGTGGCCTCGACCACGCTGCGCACGAACCGGTAATAGCGCTCGTTGATGCTCTTGATCGTGTCGAATCTGGATTCCTGACGTTCGATGATCATCTCGAACAGGCGGTCGATGCTTTCGCGGGCGGTCATATTCTCGCTCCTTGGGGTGCTCTCGCGGGTGGCCGTCCTCCATTACACCCCGCGGGCGGAAGCGATGTCAACGGCAAATCGGGTCGGAACCGTCGATTCCCAGCAGATCATTCTGTCATAATGGTATGGGCAGGGCGGCCCTGCGCTTCTGATCGCCGGTTCGCTGCGGATGCAAGGAGGCGAACAGATGGCATTGTGGGAGTACAAGGTCGCTTACGTAGACTTCCGGGGACGCATATCCACGGAGGGTTCGGAGTTCATCCGCCAGCCGGGTGAGCACCGCACGGCGTTTGTCCGGCGCTACCTGGACGTTCTGGGCCAGGAGAGCTGGGAGGTGGCTGCGGTGCAGCCCTTACGATACGAGACGAGCTACTTCGTTCTGAAGCGGCCCGCGAAGGCCGCGAAGAAGGAAGGTTAGTCCGTCTACAGCGGATAGTAGGTCTGGTTTGACGCGCGGCTGACGGCGACGAGAACGGGGGCCGCCCTGCGCCCAGCGATGCGGACGCGCCGGTTTTGCCTGGCGGAGCCAGATTACGTCCCCTATAATAGATACAAGCAGGGCCTTTCTAGTGAAAGCGCCCATTCCGGTGAAACATATCTTTGCGCATAGCTTTCGGTAGCGACGAACGGACGCACCTGGTCGACTTTGTCGAGCAGGAGTTGCGTAACCGGGGCCATCAGGTAGAGCTGGTAGGGCCGCCGGCGGGCGAGCCGTTGCAGTGGACGGAGGTTGCCGGCGCCGTGGCTGAGCGGGTGTCCTCCGCTCAGGCCGATGAGGGTGTGCTCTGCTGCTGGACGGGCACCGGCGTCTCAATAGCGGCGAACAAGGTTCCCGGTGTGCGGGCCGCGCTCTGCGGCGATGCGGAGACCGCCCGCGGCGCCCGTGCCTGGAACGACGCCAATCTGCTCTGCCTCAGCCTGCGTACTACCACCGAGGCTGTGGCGGGAGAGATCCTGGAGGCCTGGTTCTCCGCTTCCCCCGATGA
>CAJXNA010000335.1 GCA_913056415.1 uncultured Chloroflexota bacterium
TCGCCTGCCGATCGATCAGGCTGGAGAGTCGACAGCCGCCCAGCACACGCTCCATCTCGATCTGAGCCTCGACCCAAACGGGATATACCGCACAGATGTCCCGGCGATCGCAGCGTGGCGGGTCGACGCAGCAGAGGTTCAGGGCCGGAGTCTCAAAGGCGCGGACGATGTCCAAGACGCTGATAGTCTCGGCCGGCTGCGCCAGGGTGAAGCCACCCCGGACTCCGCGTTCGCTCACGAGCAGCCCGTGGCTCACAAGCGTCTGGGCTACCTTGCGCAGGAACTCGTGGGGGATCCCTTGGCGCCGGGCAATCTCCACCGTCGCTATGAAGCCGTCTGTGCGGGCACCAACCTCTAGCATTAAGCGGAGACCATAGTCTGCCTTGCGGGTTAACTGGAGCATCAGGACTCCTTCCGTCCCAAATGGCTCTTGCTTGTGATTATCTGCACAACCTGCCCGCGTGTCTGTCGGGCAGCGCAGGAAAATATTGTGGGGCTTTGCCCTACGGGAACTGGCGGTCCAGGAACGCCGGTGAGTGCCCGCAGCGAGTGCAAGGAATTAGGCGCCAATTTCCGGCGCTTGGGCCGTCAGACCGGCGTGCCCAGGGTCCACGCCCACCGGTTCCGTCACACGTTCGCCACCGGGGCGATCGAGAATCAGGCTCGGGATCTGGACGCCCAGTACCTGCTAGGCCACTCCATCTTGGATATGGTGAGGCGCTACTCCGCCACCTACAACTCGGAGAAGGCTGCCCGCGCCCACGAGGCGTTCAGTCCAGCGGACAGGCTAAAGGAGCGGCTGAGAGGCGTAGACACCGCGAGCATTCACGTCCTCGGTGGCGCTTGTCCTTCTGCACGGCGCCAGGAGGCGGCCTCGGCCGCTGCCCGATCGGTGAACGCTCATCTCAACCCACGACGAACAGCACTATCCCAACACCGAAGGATATCAGGCCCGCTGCGCCCGTTAGTGGGCGGCCCACTGCTGGGCTCTGCGTCCCCGCTATCGCCATCATGATCATTCCAGCGAGAAGGAAGGGTATGGGCAGCCAGTCTGGCATTAGCAGCTCCAGGCGTTCAGCATAAGGCGCAGGCGGCCACTACTGCAGGACTGGCTCCAAGCACGCGGGGTCGTCGTTCTTGACGGAGTTGACGCGGGACGAGACGGGCGTGCCCACCAGCAGGTCGTCGCTGGCGGGAACGAGAAGCCCCTTCAGCTCGGAGTGGTCGTCTCGCCGGGAGTAGAGCCACTCATCGATAACCTCTTCCGGCAGGATGACCGGCATCCGGTTGTGGACGGGTTCCAGCATGGCGTTGGCGTCCGTCGTGATGATGGTGAACGTCGGCTCCCACTCGCCCGGCTCTCGCTGCCAGGACTCGTAGAGCCCAGCGAACAGCAGCAGACCGCCGTCGGGCCGGTGGAACCAGATGGGCTGCCGCTGTTCCTTCGGCCCCGCCCACTCGAAGAAACCGTCCGCTGGCACGGCGCATCGCCTCTTCTTGAACGCATCCCTGAAGGCGAGCCTCTTCTCCAACGTCTTGGCGCGGGAGTTTATCTGCCTGTAGCCGATCTTCGGGTCCTTCGCCCAGTGGTTGATTAGGCCCCAGCGGGCACGGAGCAATTCCCGGTCCTCGTACTCCATACGCATGATCCAGTGTCTGTTGGTGGGCGCAATGTTGTATCGGGGCTGGTAGCTATCTTCGGGAAGCTGGCCTAAGGGAACCCCAAGTTCACGTGCCAGGCTGACGCGGTCCTGCCTGGACAGTGTGAAGCGCCCGCACATGAACCCAGTGTAGCAGCCAGATTATTGACCGTCAGGGCCAGACAACAACCGACACTAAGTTCCCATAGTGTCCACGTAATTATTTGACTGTTTTGGCCAGACGGAGAATAATCGGGCTTACCCCGAGGCGGGCCGAGGCGGGCCATCGTGTGGCCAGATCGTTCGACCCAGAAGCTAACCGCTGAAAGGGGGTAGCGATGACGGATGGACCGGTTGCCGTGGTTGGTGCCACGGGCTATACCGGTGGTCGAGTCTTGGCTTCACTCGCACGCCGAGGCGTCTCTGTTCGGTTAGTGGGTCGCAACCTCGAGCGACTAACGAGAGCGGCCAGT
>CAJXNA010000336.1 GCA_913056415.1 uncultured Chloroflexota bacterium
TGGGCGTCCTTGTCAGGAGCGGAGATCCTCTAGCCTCACGGGGTTGTCAAGCGGTGACCCTGGGCTGTTTCTAGATCGCTTTTTAGGCAGGGCTCACTCGAGTACAATGGAGCCGTGGGCCCCGTATTCCGCACGCTCCCTTCACTGTTCGCGACGCTGCTCTTTGTCGCGTCCGTTTCGTGTTCCAGCGACGATTCCGAGACACTGCCCACGCCGACGGCCACAGGCACCGACGTTCCGACTTCGCAACCCATCACACAGCCCACAGCAACGCCGGCCCCGCCCGCCGAGCCAGAGTTGAGCGTGTATCCCATCCCGTCCGGGTCGCGTCCTCACGACGTCGCGCCGGCGGCCGACGGAGGCGTCTGGTACACCGCACAGGGGTCTGGAGAGCTCGGCTGGCTCGATCCCGACACGGGCGAGGTGCGCCGGATTCCGTTAGGAACGGGCTCCGCGCCGCACGGTGTCATCGTGGGGCCGGACGGTGCACCCTGGATAACTGACGGTGGTCTGAACGCTATCGTGCGGGTCGCCCCCGATTCGTTGGAGGTGACTGTCTTCGAGTTGCCCTCCGACCGACCGAACGTAAACCTCAACACCGCCAGCTTCGACAACGATGGGCTGCTTTGGTTTACGGGCCAGAACGGCGTGTACGGACGCCTCGATCCGGCGACCGGGGACATGGATGTATTCGATGCCCCGGGCGGCCCTGGGCCGTACGGTATCACGACGACGCCTGATGGTGATGTGTACTATGCCTCGCTAGCGGGCAGTTACATTGCGCGAATCGACCCGTTAACGAACGAGGCGGGCGTCATCGAGTTGCCGACTGTGAACCAGGGCGCACGACGGGTTTGGCCTGATTCTATAGGTCGCGTGTGGATCAGCGAATGGAACGCGGGCCAGGTCGCCGTCTACGATCCCTCGACGGGGGACGTTCGCGAGTGGCGCCTTCCCGGTACGGCTCCGCAAGCCTACGCCGTCTATGTCGACGAGGGGGATAAGGTCTGGCTCACAGACTTCGGTGGCAACGCGATCCACCGCTTCGATCCGGAGACGGAGGCGTTCGACACGTTCCCCCTTGCCGGGTCGCCAGGCAATGTGCGACAGCTCCTCGGGCGTCCGGGAGAGGTCTGGGGAGCCGAGTCTGCCGCGGACCAGCTTGTGGTCATTCGCTACTAGCCACGGTCTGGCGCTTCAGGTTCTGCCCGGCCTGGTAGCCGTAATATCAGGCGCCTTCCCTTGTTTTAGATGTCAGGGATACAGATTTGCGAGCTTATACCTGCGCTATCACCTTTGGTTGTATCGTGGCGGTGCTCACTGCGTGGCAGTCAGCACTGTTGACCGGCCAAGCCGATACCAGCGGGTCTGACGCATCGAGCTACGTCTGGGTGGACAGCAACATGCCAGACCCGGTCACCACCTTCAACTGGGTGGACGCCACGGGCGGGACGCACCTCGGAATTAGCACCTCGGACGACGATAGGGAGACGGTGAGCCTACCTTTCACGTTCAACTTTTTCGGCGTCGACTATTCCGAGGTCGTCGTAGCCACTAACGGCTTCCTCAGCTTCAACACCACGGATCCCAACGGCTGCAACTACAACTACAACTGGGGCACGGACGACCCGTTCCTCCCACAGCTGGGCAATCCCATCCCCAATGGCGACGCTGGCTGCCTAACTGACGGTTGGGGGGCGAATGCTCTCATCGCTGCCTGGTTCGACGACCTGAGCCCCGGGGGGTGCGGCGATATCTACTACGATCCGGTCGGCACGCCACCCAACCGGATGTTCGTGGTGCAGTTCGACGATGTCTGTCACTACGACAGCCAGGCCGGAGAGACGGTAACCTTCGAAGTCATCCTCTTTGAGGGATCCAACGATATCAAGATTCAGTACTTTGACGCCTTCTTCAGCAGCGCCAGCCAGAACATTGCCGAGGAGAACAACGGCGGCACGGCAACCACGGGAATCAACAAGGACGCCACCACTGGCCTTCAATACTCCTGGGCCGATCCCATCCTGACCGATGGCCTCGCCGTCCTCTACACCACATCGACGCCT
>CAJXNA010000337.1 GCA_913056415.1 uncultured Chloroflexota bacterium
CGGCGCCCTGGAGGAGCAAGCCGCCGACCTCGCCCACCACCTCTACCAGGCAGGGGGCGTCGCCGACCCGCAGAAGACAGTCCGCTACCTGGCGCTGGCGGGCGACCGGGCGCTGGACGCGGCGGCCTTCGAGGACGCCCTGCGCCACTACGAGAGCGCCCTCTCCCTCCAGCCGGCCGACGATCGGTCGGGGCGGGCCGACCTTCTGTACAAACGGGGCCGGTCTCTGTACAGGCTGGGGCGCTGGGAGGATGCGCTGGCCGACTGGCGGGAGGCGCTGGACGCCTTCGAAGAGCTGGACGAAGCCGAGGCGGTGGGCCGCGTCTGCGTGGAGATGTACTTCCCGTTGTCCTGGAGCGGCCGTTCGCAGAAATCCTTGGAGATTGCTCGTCGTGGCCTCGCTGCCCTGGGCGAACGGACAAGCGCCGGCCGTTGCCGACTCCTTCTCGCGGCAGGGAACGCCCTAGGTCTCTCCGGCGACTACGACGCCGCCGAGGGCGTGATCAGCCAAGCCATGGCCTTGGCCCAGGAGCTGGAAGACCAACGCCTGCTCGGGCTGGTCCTCTTCGTCAAAGCCGAGCACCATTGGCTGTTTATGCAATACCGAGAAGCGGCCGATGCTGCCCTGCGGGCGGTCGAAACGCTGCGCTCTGCCAGCGACCTCCAATGGCTGGCCTACGCGCTGTGGACGGTGGCATGGGCCTCCCTCCACCTGGGCCGCCTGGACGAAGTCGCGCCAATAGTCGAGGAGGCGGAACCCCTGGCTACCCGCCTAGGTGACTTCGGTGCCCTTATGATGGCCAGGCGCGGCCGCTCGCTGCGAGAGTTGATGGTTACGGGGGACCTCAACCGGTTCGAGGAGTTCACCAAAGACGACCTGGAGCTCAGCCGCAGCGCTGGCCTCGTCTCGATATCCAGCTCCTACACGCTTGTGGGGCTGGTGGATTTCTGGAGCGGCCGCTGGCCGGAAGCGCTGGAGAGGTTCCAGGAGGCGGCCCGGCTGGAGCGCCCCGGACACTCGGCTGGCGGCGACTGGGGATTTCTCTTCCTAGCGACGGCTTACGCCCCCGACAAGGAAGCAGCCATGGGCATGCTGGACGAGAGAAAGGGCCACCTCCCTCGCTCCGGCCGGACCAACACCCTCGGCGCCTGGACGATGCTCCTGGCGGTAGTGGAAGGGCTGGCCGTCCTCGGCGAACGGGAGGAGCCCGCGAAGCTTTACCCCCTGGTCCTAGAAGCCATCGATACCGGGACTCTGATACGCTGGGGCGATGTCCGGCTGCTTCAGGCTGTCGCCGGCATGGCGGCGGCGGCCGGGGGGCAGTGGGAGAAGGCAGGGGAGCACTACGAGACGGCGTTGCGCCAGGCCCACGAGATTCCCCACAAGATCGAGCAGCCGGAGGTGCGCCGCTGGTACGCCCGTATGCTCATCGAACGCGCCCAGACGGGCGCCCGTCCGGGCGACGGACCCGGCGACCGCGACAAGGCGTTCCGGCTGCTCACCGAAGCCATCGCCGTGTACCGCGAGCTCGGCATGCCCAAGCATGTGGAGATGGCGGAGGCGCTGCTGGGGGAACTGTAGCGGCTTGGACATTGCAGAAGGCACACTAAGTGCCGTGGCAACTATCCCTTGACTGCCGAAGCCAGGTGTGGCATGATGGTAGTGGAGGAACAAGGTTATGCCACCTGCAAATAGGAAACAACCCAAACGAGCCAATTCGTCGGACTCGCAGTACTCCCTGATGGAATTCATGCAGCAATACCCCGACGATGAGGCGTGCCTTCAAGAGCTTTGGCGCAAGCGCTACTCGCCTGATGGCGAACATGCCTATTGCCCGAAGTGTGAGACGGAGCGCGTATTCCGCCGGTACGAGACCACTCAGCAGCGTCAGTCTTGGAACTGCATCGCTTGCGGGCACTACCTCTACCCGACAGCCGGAACCATCTTCCACAAGTCCTCTACGTCGCTGCATCTCTGGTTCTACGCGATGTACCTCACGGCCAGCACACGATAGATCGGAAGAGCACACGTCTGAACTCCAGTCACAAGACGATCTCGTAT
>CAJXNA010000338.1 GCA_913056415.1 uncultured Chloroflexota bacterium
GTGTTTGACAGCAGCATCAGACCTCCCTGGTTGTTAGCCTCGGGAACCCACGTGGGGTGGGTGTTAGCCATGGGAGTGGTCATGTTGCGGCTGAAGGAGCCGGTGGCACCGGATTCTGTGGCGTAGGCTCCTGATCAAGGGAGTTGCATCAGACCGTTCCAGCGAGGTCAAGTCCCGAGTTGTGTGTAAAAGTATTTGAGCAAGCTTCTCGGTACGTTCATCACGCTGCCTGATCGACCTCCTGGTTCTCGAGTAAGGACACGTCGACATACCGCCGCTCACCCCAGATCGTAGTCACCTTCAACGCCACCGCCGTGATCAATCGCAATGCGCTCGCCCGATCGGGAAACGCACCGACCGCCTTGGTGCGCCGTTTGATTTCGCCGTGCAACCGCTCGAGCCCGTTCGTCGTGCGAAGCTTCTTCCAGTGCGACGGCGGAAACGCATAGAACGTGGTCGCCCCTGCAAACCCACTCGTCAGACAGGCCATTGCTTCGGGGAGCTCCTTGCTCCACCGGCTCTGCAGCCGAGCCAGCTGCTTCCGCGCATCGCCCAGACTCGAAGCCCGAAACAATGCGGCCACCTCGCGGGCGAGGCGTTTCCGCAGCCGCTGCGGGGCTTTCGTCAACACGTTCCGCTGCAGGTGCACCGTACAGCGTTGCCGCTTGGCCTCAGGCAGCCACCGGCGCACGGCAGCCGCCAGGCCCGCGTGCTCATCCGCAATCACCAGCTGCACCCCCGTGAGGCCGCGGTCCGTCAGCTGCTGCAACAACTCCGACCAACTCGCCTCCGACTCCTCCGCCGCCACCGACACGCCGAGCAGCTGCCGGTGACCATCCGGTCCCACGGCATACGCCACCAGCGCCGAGACGTTCTCTACCTTGCGAGCCCACCGCGCGTTCACAAACGTGGCGTCCAGGTACAGATAGGGATGCTCCCCATCGATCGGTGCCCGCTGCAGCGCCTCCACCTCGGCATCCAGCCGCTTGGCCACCCGGCTGACTGTCGAGCGCGACACCCGCTCTCCGAGCAACGCCTCCGTGAGTTCGCCGGCCTTCCGGTGCGACACCCCGTTCACGTACGCACTGGCCAAGAGGTCGTCGATCTCCGCCGTCCGACGCTGGTAGCGGCCCAGCACCTCGCCCGTGGATCCACTCTCCCGTGAGCGCGGCACCGCCACGTCGATCTGTCCCAAGCTCGTCAACAACCGCCGCCGGTACGACCCGTTGCGTCGGTCGCGACGTCCACCAACACGCGCATACCATTCAGCACCGACCAGCTCCTCTAATTCCTGCTCCAAGAACACCTCCAAGCTCGCCCGGATCGCACCTCGGAACATCGCCTGCAAATCCTGCCGCACGTCCTCTTGCGCAACCACGGCCAGTTCGCCAACCTGCTTCATGAGGAAGCTCCTTTCTCGATCACTGCTTCGCACAGCGATCGGGGTCTCGGGTTGTTACTTCTCCCGAGGAGCTTCCTCTCTTTCTTCCACCCCGTCCAGAGGTCCGTGTCTCTCACCTCTGAATCGGGTTTCAGCTTCTACACAAATTTAGGGAACCTCCTCGATCCGTAGCGATGCAACTCGTCGGTCATAAGACAGAGAACATTTACCTGCGCTATGCCATCGTCGCCGAAGCAGACTTGCGGGATGGTGTCAAGAACCTCGCGACCCTCCACGGAACCCGGTCCACCGGAGGAACTCCAACACCTTGGGCACAATTTGGGCACAGGTCCCCGAGACTTGGTCAGCGCACCTCACCGGGAACGCGGGTCGCGACCTTTCGGAAGGTCAAACCCCGCACGTCGCCGGCATCCAGCGTGAAGCCGGACACCGCTCCGCGCTCGTCCCTGCGGAAGTTCAGCTCGCGTCGACCCCAACCAAAGCGATCGTCCGGGTAGGCGACCAGGTCCATTCGATTCCCACGCAGCTCCAGCCGAAGGTTGCCCTCTCGGACCTGAAGGGAATAGAAGAAGTCGAGCTCGTCGCTGTAGAAGTGACCGGCAAAGGCTTCCAGCTCCTCGGCCGATAGAGTTACAGGTTCTGGCCGGG
>CAJXNA010000339.1 GCA_913056415.1 uncultured Chloroflexota bacterium
GTAGTGCGGCCCCACCTTATCAAACAGCTCCGCGACGAGGTCGGCGGCGTCCTTGCGGCGCCGCGCCATCAGGTCCAGGAAGTACAGCCCGGAGAGGATGCCGTCTCGCTCCGGCAGGTGGCCGCGGAAGGCGTAGCCCCCGGACTCCTCTCCGGCGATGATGGCGTCCGTTTCGCGCATCTTGGGGCCCAGGTGTTTGAAGCCGACGGCGGTCTCGTGCACGGGTACGCCGTACAGCTCGCCCAGCCGTGGGACCATGCCTGTAGTGGTTAATGACTTGACGATCGGCCCGCGCAGGCCACGTACCTCCAGCAGGTAGTAGGTCAGCAGAGCGAACGTCTGAAGCTGGTTGACGAACCGTCCTTCACCGTCGAGGACGCCCAGGCGGTCGGCGTCTCCGTCCGTGGCCAGGCCTACCTGTGCGTGGTGGCGGCGGACGGCACGCCGCAGCGGCGAAAGGTTGCGGGGGATCGGTTCCGGGTTGTGCATACCCGGGAAAGCCGGGTTGCGCGCCGACCGCACCTCCCAGGTTCGAGTCTTGCCTCCCGCGAGGAGCCGGCGCAGGTAGCCGGCGCCGGCGCCGTGCATGGAGTCCACCACCACCCGCAGTCCGGCCGCCCGCAGGTTCTCCAGCTCAACCAACTCCGACACGTGGGCCAGGTATTCAGGCTGCGGGTCGAACGTCTCCACCAGACGTTTCGCCTTCGCCTCAGCCAGGGGCAGGCGGGGCGCCCGGCCGCTGCGCGCCAGGAGCGCTTCGATGCGGGTCAGCACCTCCGGCGGAGCGGCGCCCGCGTACTCCGTTCGCACCTTGAAGCCGGAGTACTGCGACGGGTTGTGGCTGGCCGTGATGACCACCGACCCGGCTGCCTTGCGTTGGAGGATGGCGTAGCCTATCACCGGCGTCGGCGCCGGACGGTCGCACAGGTATACGGGGATACCGTTGGCGGCCAGCACCTCGGCGGCGGCGGCGGCGAACTCCTCGGAGGCGAACCGCGTGTCGTATCCGACAACCATGCCGCGGTCGGCAAGCCCGGTCTCCCGTACCTGCAGGGCGGTGGCTTGGGCGCAGGCGCGTACGTTCTCGAACGTGAACTCGTCACCGATGACGGCCCGCCAGCCGTCGGTGCCAAAGCGGATGGGAGACCCGGTCATACCGCGGTCTCCGTCTCTGGCGGAAGCTGCCGCATCTCCGCGGCGGCCTCCGTCAGGTCCTTAAACGTGTCCACCGTCCGCCAGTAGGCGCGGCTGCGGTAGCCGAACAGCTTGCCCGCGGCCGCCAGCTCGGGGAAGGTTGTCGTCTCGTGGTCGCCCCGCTCAGGCAGGCGGCGGAAGAACTCCGGCGTGAGGACGTACAGGCCGGCGTTTATCCAGTGGGGCAGCAGCGGCTTCTCCTCGAACGCGACGATGTGGCCGGCCCTGTCCTGGCGGGCGACGCCGTAGGCACTGCGGAGACGGGTGAGCATGACGGTGGCGGTGGCGTTCTTGCGCTGGTGATAGCGTAGCAGGGGCGTCAGCGGCTGATTGGTTAGGATATCGCCGTTCAGGGCGATGACCGTATCCTCGTTCGGGGGCAGGAGGCGAGAGCCCAGCTTAAGGGCGCCGCCACGGCCCAGGGGCTCATCCTCCAGGGAGTACTGGATGCGAAGTCCGAACCGTGAGCCGTCTCCGAAGTGGTCCTGGATGACCTCCGACTTGTAGCCGCACAGAAAGACTGCGTCGCTGATGCCCTGGCCGGCCAGCCAGCGAATCTGGTACTCCAGGATAGGCTTGCCGGCCACCTCGATCATCGGTTTGGGCCGCTCGTTGGTGAGGGGCCGCAGCCGCTCGCCCTCGCCGCCGGCGACGATTAGGGCGTACACGGCTGGCTACGCGCGTTGCCTCTCGCTGACCGTTGGCTCCGCTTCCTGCGCGGGCAGGCCCGCCGCCTGCCGCAGCGCTTCCGCCTTGTCCGTCCGCTCCCAGGGGGCGTCGATGTCGCTGCGGCCGAAGTGGCCGTAGGCTGAGGTCGCCCGGTAGATCGGC
>CAJXNA010000340.1 GCA_913056415.1 uncultured Chloroflexota bacterium
CTACGAGATGGAGGGGGCGCCGCCCTACATCCCCTTCGTAGAGACAGTGGAGGCCGCCATCCGCATGTTTCCCCCGGAGGCGCTGCGAGCCGCCCTCGGCGATTCAGCGCCGGAGGTAGCCAAGCTGATGCCCGAGCTACGCCGCCTGTTTCCCGATATCCCTCCATCACCGGAGCTGCCCCCGGAGCAGGAGCGCCGATACCTGTTCAACGGCATGCGCGACTTCCTGGCCCGTGTGGGCCGCGCCCAGCCCTTGCTCCTCGTCCTGGACGACCTGCATTGGGCCGACGACTCCACCCTGCTCCTCCTCCAGCACATCGCCCAGCAGCTCCACGAGATGCCCGTCCTCATCCTCGGCACCTACCGCGACGTGGAGCTGGACGTGGCCCGCCCCCTGGCCCGGACGCTCGAGGAGCTGCTGCGCCAGCGGCTGGCCCATGACTTGTCCCTGAGCCGGCTGTCCGAGGCTGGCGTGGCGGCGATGCTGCAGGCCCTCAGCGGCCAGGAGCCGCAGGAACGGCTCGCGGACGCCATTTACAGCGAGACGGAGGGCAACCCGTTCTTCGTGGAGGAGGTGTTCAAGCACTTGGCCGAGGAGGGGAAGCTGTTCGACGCCCAGGGCCGCTGGCGCTCCGACCTCCAGGTGAGCGAGCTGGACGTGCCGCGTGGCGTCCGACTGGTCATCGGCCGCAGGCTTGAGCGTGTGAGCGAGGACAGCCGCCGCGTCCTCACCGCCGCCGCCGTCATCGGCCGCGCCTTCACCTTCGAGCTGCTGGAGGCCCTACGGGAGGTGGACGCCGACGCCCTGCTCGATACCATCGACGAGGCGGAGCGAGCCCACCTCATCACCTCCACCGCCGACGGCGCCCCAGACGGGCAGGCAGAGGACCGCTTTGCCTTCGCCCACGAGCTGATCCGCCAGACCCTGCTCACTGACGTCTCTGCGCCACGACGGCGTCGACTGCACCTGCGGGTGGCCGAGGCGATGGAGCGGGTCTACGCCCGCGCCCCGGAGGAGCACGCCGCCGACCTGGCCCATCACCTCTTCCAGGCGGGGACCGGTGCCGACCCCCAAAAGACGGTGCGCTACCTGACGCTGGCCGGCGAGCGGGCCCTTGGCATGGCGGCCTTCGAGGATGCCCTGCGCTATTACGACAGCGCCCTCTCCTTGCAGCCAACAGATGACCGACGGGGGCGGGCAGACCTGCTGTTCAAGCGAGGGCAGGCCCAGCGCAGCCTGGGCCGCTGGGAGGAGTCGCTGGCCGACTGGCGGCAGGCGCTGGACGCCTACGAAGAGCTGGGCGACACCGAGGCCGTGGGACGCCTCTCGGGGGAGATGAGCCATCAGCTCGCTTGGGGCGCACGCTTCGTCGAGTCCCTCGAGATTGCCCGTCGCGGCCTCATCGCCCTGGGGGAGAGGGTGAGCACCGACCGCTGTCGACTCCTGGGCGCCTCCGGCGGCACTCTGAGCATGGCTGGTCAATACGCGGACGCGAGCAGCATGCTGGCCCAGTCCTTGCCTATGGCCGAGCAGTTGGGCGACCAGCGCCTGCTGGGGCAGGTGCTCGTCAACAAGAGTCGGTACCACTACGCCTGCATGCAACACCGGGAAGCGGTCGAAGCCGGCCTCCGGGCAGCAGAGCTGCTGCGCTCGGCCGGCGACCTCTGGAACCTGACCGACGCACTGTGGTGCACCCAACATGCCCTGGTGGTCCTCGGCCGCCTCGACGAAGTCGCCGAGATCGGCGGGGAGCTGGAGCCCCTGGCCGCCCGCGTGGGCATCGGCAATGTCTTCGGAGTGGCCGCCGCCCTCATCCTGGGTGGCCCCGGCGCGATCTTCTGGATGTGGGTGGTCGCCCTGGTCGGGATGGCCACCGCCTTCTTCGAGGCGACCCTGGCCCAGATGTTCAAGGTCCGCCACACCGACGGCTCCTTCCGCGGCGGTCCCGCCTACTACATGGCGCGAGGACTGCGCAGCCGGGCCCTGGGCGTCGTCTTCGCGGGGCTGA